>JBCCDR010000301.1:0-3766 GCA_039030675.1 Pseudomonadota bacterium
CGCCTTCCAACTCAAATCCAGGCGCTGGGTTAAGCAATAAATAGAGCCCCCGGCAAGCTGGAAGGCTGGCGTTTCGACGATGTGAAGCCGGTATCCAGCGCTTTGAAGGCGCTCGAGCAAGGCCTCTGACGCGCCGCTCATCACGATGTCGCGGCCCAGATTGACCAAATTGACTGCAAAGACATCCGCATCCTCATCGCTGGCCTCTATGCGCAGGGCTTCGGGCACATGGCTGTGGATCCTGGCCAGGCCTTCGGCATTGAACGCGCTGGGCAGATAGACCACTTCGCCCCCGCTCAGCGGCATCAACGCGACATCGAGATGGTAGAAGCGGTCCGCCACCATTTCCAGCGGCGCAACCGGCACGTTGAGCGCTTGGCCGACCAGCGCTGGCGCCTCTTGGGCTGTGCGTTTGGAATAGCCCACCCAGAGCAGACCGCGATGGCTATCCCATAGCGCATCGCCGCACCCTTCAAACGCCATGCCCGCTGGCAAAAACGCCATATCAGCAATCACGCCCGCTTCCTTCAGCTGGTGATAGCGGTGCCGGTAAAACGGCTCTTCGCCTTGGCGTTCTGGGTGGCGGAAATGCGCCATGACTGCTTTGCTGTCCAGCACAGTGGCGCAATTGGCCATGAACACCATGTCGGGCTGGCCATGCGCGGGGTCGATGGTCAAAACCCGGTGGCCTAGGCGTTCATAAGTTGTTTTCAGGCTTTGCCACTCTGCCATGGCGCGTTCACGCCACGTGCTGCGCTGGTCGTGCCAGGTTTGAAGGTCCATCCAGGGATTGATCTGGTAGGTCACGTCAAAATGATCGGGCGGACACATGAGCAAGGTCGCGGCCGTGCTGCGCTGCGATTGGTCAATCTCGCGATGCGCCACCTGGCTATTCCGCAGCATGGCACTGAGCCTCCGCAAAACTGCTGCGTTCTACATCGTGCAGCACGGCTTCAAACTGCGCGATGGCCCAGTCTAGGTCAGCCTTTTCAATCACCAGCGGCGGTGCCAGGCGAATGGTTGTCGCGTGGGTTTCCTTGGCCAGGATCATCCGCTCCTTCAGGCGCAGAACGACATCTTTCGCCGCCGCTTTTTCAGGCCAGAACTCGACGCCCAGCCACAGCCCTTTGCCCCGCACCTGGCGGATCAGCGGTGAGCGCATTTGCTCAATGCGGGCTTTCATCATGGCGCCCAGCTCCGCGCTGCGGCCAATCAGGTCTTCGTCTTCCAATATGGCCAGCGCCTCGGTTGCAACGGCCGCGGCAAGCGGATTGCCGCCAAATGTAGAGCCGTGGCTGCCGGGCCCAAACAGGTCCATAATCGCTTTGTCGGCCAAAAAGGCTGATACCGGCAGCACGCCGCCGCCAAGCGCTTTGCCCAAGATGAGCCCATCCGGGCGCATGTCTTCATGCTCGAAGGCAAACATTTTGCCGGTGCGGCCCAGACCTGATTGGATTTCATCTAAGATGAGCAACACATTGTGCTTGTCACACACAGCGCGCAGCTTGGCCAGGAAGCCGTCCGGCGGGGCCACAATGCCAGCTTCGCCTTGGATTGGCTCAATCATGACCGCGCAGGTATTGGGCGTGATGGCGGCTTCAAAGGCGTGAATATCGCCATAGTTTGCCGCAACAAAACCGCCGCTGAAGGGGCCGAACTGGCGCTTGTATTCCGCGTCGGTTGAGAAGCCCACGATGGTGGTCGTGCGGCCGTGGAAGTTGTTGGTCCCGACGATGATTTCCGCCTGGTCATCGGCTATGCCTTTAACGGCGTAGCCCCAGCGACGCGCTGCCTTGATGGCTGTTTCAACCGCTTCAGCGCCGGTGTTCATCGGCAGCGCGGCTTCAAACCCGCTCACCGCGCAGAGTTTTTCAAGGAAGGGGCCAAGCTGGTCTGTATAAAACGCGCGCGAGGTCACCGCGACGCGGCCGAGCTGATCCGTCAACGCTTTGATAATGCGCGGATGGCCATGGCCGTGGCTTACTGCAGAATAGGCGCTCATCATATCCAGATAGCGCTTGCCATCGCTATCGCTCAGCCAGGCACCGTCACCGCAGGCGATTTCAACATCCAGCGGTTTATAATTCTGCGCGCAATAGCGCTGCTCCAAGTCCATTGCACGCATGCCAGGTCTCCTTATCGCAAAATTTAATTTTGTGAACGAAGACAAAGCATGCCTGAAGGCTTATGGCTTGGCAATGCTTGTATTTTCTACCTTGATTTGAGTGATTTGACGCGTGTCGCGATGCCTAAAGCTTGCTCTATGGAGCATTAAATTCTGGCATCTGCCGGGCTGCGGCGAATCACTTAGTCGCCGCGGTCCAGCGGCGGGCCGCCAGCCTCCTTCACATTGCGCATCACAACATGCGATACGATGCGTTCTACTCCCAGCTGAGCATCGTCCAGCAATCCAGCGGTCAGGCGCTGGTATTCCGCGATCGAGGGGCAAACGAAATGGGCGATATAGTCACAATCACCGCTCACCTCGACCAGCTGCACGATCTGGTCCTGGCCGCGCAGGCGCTCTTCAATCTGGCCTTGCTGGCCGC
Source organism: Pseudomonadota bacterium (assembly GCA_039030675.1). Taxonomy (GTDB): domain Bacteria; phylum Pseudomonadota; class Alphaproteobacteria; order Sphingomonadales; family CAKZYD01; genus CAKZYD01. The sequence continues at coordinate 2,550 of JBCCDR010000301.1, forward strand.
GGCCCTGATTGCCAAGAGTGATTTGGGCATAAACGAACACCGGGTCATAGAGCTTTTCAACATCGATCACCGCGGTGAAGCGCTTGATGTAGCCCTGATCTTGCAATCGCCGCACGCGCTCAAGGCAGGGGCTGGGTGATAAACCGACCTGCTCTGCCAGATTGCGGTTGGTGATGCGCCCATCTTCTTGCAGGATGGACAAGATCTCTAAGTCAATGGGATCGAGCTGGCGTGGTTTCATACGCGAAGAGTACGCGCCGCTACAGCAGATTTCAAAACAAAACAGCGTGTTTGCGGTATTTAATTTGGCTGGCCCGCCTTTTCGGCGGCATGGCGTTTGCAAACGGTGTCCAATGCAGCGGGGGTAGCGTCTTCGAGCGGTGTGCGGATGAGCATTTCATCAAGCCCCGCAACAGCGCGGTTGGCCACGGGCAGAGCATCAAACCAGACGCTGAGATACCAGCGAAAACCGGCATGCTGGACGACAGCGACGCACAAGCCAGGCGCGGTCATGGACGGTATAGTTGACGGTCAAAAGGCCAATACCACCCGCTGAGGCAATCAAAAATCAGCGCGTGGCGGCACACGCTTCCCGACCGTCAACGCTCGGCTACAGTGATAGTGATTCGCTTTTTTGGCTGTTCGCATGGCTCCAAACCATATCATATTGGTGCACTTTTCCCGCAAGACTTAACGCCTAGCCTTAACCGCGCGCCAATCTATCTGCCTTACAGGCTTGAGAGTTGAGTCTGGCGCGCGAGGTCTCTATGGTGCGCGCCTTTCAATAAAGTGAGTAAGCTGCTGCAGACATCATCAAAGCAGCATAAGCGTTTGAAACAAGGAGCCCTGACCCCCCATGGCGTCACAAAACCAAAAGCTGAATGACTGGGTAAATACAATCGCCGCGATGACCCAGCCGGAAGAAATCTACTGGTGTGACGGATCTGACGGGGAATATCAGCGGTTCTGCGATGAGCTGGTCGCTTCTGGGACATTCATAAAGCTCAATGAGGAAAAGCGCCCCGGCTCTTATCTGTGCCGCTCTGACCCAGCTGACGTCGCGCGCGTTGAAGACCGCACGTACATTTGCTCGGACAACGAAGATGATGCGGGCCCCACGAACAACTGGCGCGACCGTTATGAAATGAAGTCGCTGCTCAAAGGTCTGTTTGAAGGCTGCATGAAGGGCCGGACGATGTACGTCATTCCCTTCTCCA
>JBCCDR010000302.1:0-3743 GCA_039030675.1 Pseudomonadota bacterium
AGATCAAGCGCGCCTATCGCTTGCTTGCTAAAAAATACCACCCTGACCAGAACAAAGACAACCAAGCCGCCCAAGAGAAGTTCAAGTCAATCACGGCTGCCTATGACATTCTCGGCGATGCGGAGAAACGCAAGGCCTATGACGCCGGCGCCATTGACGGTGACGGTAATAAGAAAGCGCAGTTTCACGACGGATTCGGCTTTGGCGGCGGCCCGCGTGAACGCCGGCAAAGCGGCAGCTGGAGTTTTGAAGGCGGCGGTTCACCAGAAGATATTTTCCAAGACCTGTTTGGGAATTTTGGCTCTAGCTTCGGCGGAGGCCGCGGGCCCAATCCACGCACAGAAGGCTTCAAGCCAGGCCGCGCGTCCGGCGGCCAAGACGCGAAATATGAAATTACAGTCGGCTTTTTAGATGCTGCCTTAGGCGCGGAGAAGAAACTCGCCCTTCAAGGCGGCAAGACACTGAATGTCAAAATTCCCGCTGGCCTGAAAGATGGCCAGCAAATCCGCTTGTCCGGCCAAGGAGACCCCGGCCCGTTCGGCGGCAAGCCAGGCGACGCGCTGATTAGCGTCCATGTTAAAGACCATGAGGTCTTCTCACGCTCTGGCAACGATATCCGCATGACCCAGCCTGTGGAGCTAGACACGGCAGTTCTTGGCGGCAAGGTCACGGTTCAAACCATTCACGGCGCCGTTGCCCTCACAGTCGCGGCGGGAACATCGAGCGGCAAAACGGTGCGGCTGCGCGGCAAGGGCATCACGCCAAAGTCAGGCGCTGCGGGCGACCAGCTGGTGACATTTGCTATTTCAATCCCGTCAGGGGATAAGTCTCTTGAAGAGGCGGTGCGCAGCTGGGCGAAGAAGAAAGCCAAGCAAGCCGCCTAACGGATTAAGGCTGCACCTTTGCTGAGAACTCTGTTTCGCATCTTTGCAAGCGCGGCGGCGGGCTTCGCGCGCGATGAAGGCGTCATGATGGCCGGCCATCTCGCCTTCATTGGTCTGCTGTCTCTGTTTCCGTTTGTGATTTTCACAATCTCTTTGGCAGGCATGCTCGGCGACACTGGCGCCGGCCAAGATGTCATTATTTTGGCGCTTGATTACCTCCCACCAGAAGTCGCATCGGCTTTGTCTAAACCTATCAAACACATCCTCAGCGGCACGCCGCCTGGCGTGCTGACCATCTCAGGACTGGTCGCGCTCTGGTCCGCATCTTCTGGACTTGACGCTGCCCGCCTGGCAGTCAGACGCGCGTTTCACTGGGCGCAGGTGCAGCCTGCTTTAAAGAGGCGATTGGAGAGCATTGGCATCGCCGCCATCGCGCCTCTTCTGGTTTTACCCGTGATGGCGTTCCAAGTGGGAGGGCCAGTCGTCGTGTCGTTGCTCGACGGCGCCTTGTTCGATGCGGACACGCTGCAACGCGGATGGCGCATGTTGCGGGTGCTCATTACCCCAACAATCCTCTTTGCCTTGCTCTACGTCGTGTTTCTCGTCTTAGCACCCTATCGCATTCGGCCCATCGCCGTATGGCCTGGCGCTTTGGTGACCAGCTTGTTGTGGCTCACCATTGCCAACGGACTGTCTTTGTATCTTCGCAATCTGGCTGATTACCAATCCACTTATGGCTCGCTGGCTGGCACTATGGTGACCTTGGTGTTCTTTTTCCTGCTCGCCATCGCCTTTGTTTTTGGCGCTGAGGTCAATGCGGCCGTGACAGAATTGCGCAAGGGCGGAGACCTGGGAACACCGCTACATCCAAGCGCTCCAACGCCGCAAACACCGCCAGAATAAATGATGAAGCATCCTGTCCTCTTGCGTTTGCAAAGGGCGGCACTAATGTGCGCGCTCAGTAGTCCGTTGAGGAGCCGCATGGCATGAGCGTCAACAGTTTTGGCAGATTATTTCGGGTGACCACCTTTGGGGAGAGCCACGGCCCTGCCCTGGGCTGCGTTATTGATGGCTGCCCGCCGGGACTGACGTTATCCGATAGCGACATCCAGCCGGCCCTTGATGCACGCCGCCCAGGACAATCGCGCTATACCACGCAGCGCGGCGAGCCAGACCAAGTGCGCATCCTTTCAGGCACCTTTGAGGGCCTGACCACAGGCACGCCCATCGCTCTGATGATTGAGAATACGGACCAACGCTCCAAAGACTATTCCGACATCAAAGACAAATTCAGGCCTGGCCACGCGGACTACACCTATTTGGCAAAATATGGTCTGCGAGACTATCGGGGCGGTGGACGCTCCTCAGCGCGCGAGACAGCTGCGCGCGTTGCAGCAGGCGCTGTAGCGCGACAGGTGTTGGGCGATGATATCGCGCTACACGCAGGCCTCATTCAAATGGGCCCTCATAAGCTGAGCGATGACGAGCGTGATTGGGATGCGGTTCACGACAATCCCCTGTTCTGTCCACATGCACAAAGCGCTGCGCAATGGGCGGACTATTTAGACGAGGTCCGCAAGGCTGGCTCTTCTGTTGGTGCCGTCATCGAGGTGGTCGTACGCAATGTGCCCGCAGGATGGGGCGCACCGATTTATGGCAAGTTGGACGGGGACATCGCCGCCGCGTTTATGTCCATCAATGCGGTCAAAGGCGTTGAGATTGGCAACGGCATGGCAGCAGCAGCGCTCAGCGGTGAAGAAAACGCTGATGAAATGCGCATAGGCGAAGACGGCAAACCTGACTTCCTAAGCAATAAAGCCGGCGGGATTCTTGGCGGCATCTCGACGGGACAAGACGTTGTTGCGCGCTTTGCCGTCAAGCCCACGTCCTCGATTCTAAAGCCTCGCCAAACAATCGATAAAAGCGGCACGGAAACCGACATCGTCACCAAAGGCCGCCATGACCCCTGCGTCGGTATTCGCGCTGTCCCGGTTGGCATTGCGATGATGGCCTGCGTACTTGCAGACGCGAAGTTACAGCACCGCGCACAAACAGGCCGTGAAGGCCCCGCGGATTTTATGGGCGCTTAAACAGCGCAGCCAGTTCCACATGCGTGGACCAGAGGAACTGCCCGACGGGCTGCACCTCTAATAGGTCATACCCACCATCCACCAACATCCGCGCATCCCGTGCAAAGGTCGCAGGATTGCAGGACACAGCGATGACGGTCTCTACGGCACTTTGCGCCAACGTTTCGCACTGCGCCTTCGCCCCCGCGCGCGGCGGGTCGAACACGACGGTGTCATAGCCCTCGAGCTCCTGTACGCTAAGCGGACGGCGGAAAAGGTCTCGGTGAAAGCCGCGCACGCCGTGCATGCCTTTGGGCATCTGAGCGCTCTGCAGGGCGTCAATACTGGCGCGGCTTGCCTCAAAGGCATCCACTTTCCCTTGCTGAGCCAGTGCAAAGCTAAACGTGCCAAGACCGCAAAACAGATCAGCGGCGGGTGCGCGCGCCCCCCCCACCACCCAATAGACCAACGCAGTCTAACCGTCAATAGTAGCCTGGAGAAACGACACGGGTGGCAAAGCAACCTGCGCTACGGAGAGGCTTATCGTCGGCGTTTCCATCTGCCAGAGAATGTCCGTCGCAGGCCCATCTTGCCCAGTGATTCTGGTCACTGCCTTTAGGTTTTGAGCCAGGGCGGGAACGGCTTGCAACACCGCAAGACTGTCAACTGCCACGCCTTCCAAATGAACATCTAATCCATTGTCCGTTTGCGTCAGATGCACCCTGGCCTTGGCTTTCTTGCCCAATGTTTCAGTTAGAAACAAACGGACAGGTTCAATAGCATCAAGCAG
>JBCCDR010000303.1:0-3739 GCA_039030675.1 Pseudomonadota bacterium
CGACGCCGATCAAGCCAAAGGCGAAAATAGACAGCGCAAGCCCAGGCCAAAACGCTTGGCCAATCAGGGCCGTTGCGAGCGCTGCGAGTGCGCCGCCAATGGCCAGAATAGCCATGCCGCCAATGACCCACGGCGTCCTGCGGCGGCCCATATCAGCGCCAGAGCCCCAGCGCGGCCGGGAGATTTGGATAGCATAATGGAACCCAACGAGCGCGCCAGGCAGGATAGCGGGCAGCGCGTACTCAACCACCATGATACGGTTGAGCGTTGAGGTCGTTAAGATAATGATGGCGCCAAGCGCCGTCTGGACCAGGCCCAAGCGGATAATCCCAAGCCAAGACAAATACCGTTTTTCAGTCTCTTGCAGACCTGCGCCGTGCATGCCCCTTACCCCGCTACCACAGTGCTAATGCCGAACGCGCTGACCAGCATGCCAACGACATAAAGAGTGGTGCCGCTGGCGTTATAGTAGGCTGCATTCTCGCGCGGACGCTTTAGCAGCAGCGGTGTCCGCAGCAGGAACTTCCACATCAGAACCGCTTGGACGATCAGCAGCCCAGCAACGCCAAGCGCGTGAAACGGCAAACCTTCCATCGCCAAAAGCGCAATGACGGCCAGTTGCGGAACAGCCATGACCAGGCTTGCAACACGCGCTGCTGGCGCCGCACCGAGCTGAACAGGCAGCGTGCGCACACCCATGCGCTTGTCGCCCTCGATGGACTTAAAGTCATTGAGCGTCATAATCCCATGCGCGCCGACACTATAAAGGACCGCCAGCAAGGTAATGCGCCAATCCGGCATGCCGCCAATCAGCAGCACCGCGCCGGTAAACCATGCCAGCCCCTCATAAGACAGAGCGCAGGCTGCATTGCCCCACCAGCCGTTTTGCTTCAGCCGGAACGGCGGCGCGCTATAAGCCCAGGCCAGTGCGATACCGACCATGGTCGCCAGCATCACAAGCGGACCAAGCGCCGCGGCCACAATCACCGACAGCGCCGTCCAAAAGAACGCAATGTAAAGACCCCATTTTCCAGGCATACGGCCAGAGGGGATGGGCCTGTCAGGCTCGTTAATCGCGTCCACATGACGGTCATGCCAGTCATTGATCGCTTGGCTCATCGCGCAGACCAGGGGGCCAGCCAGAAGGATGCCAATGGCAATCAACAACCAGTTTTCTTGAAGAGAGACACCGCTGGAAACAGCCCCGCACATGAAGGCCCACATGGGCGGGAACCACGTGATGGGTTTGAGCAGCTCCAGGGCTGCGCTCACCGAAGGCACATCTTCATGAGACGTGCGATGCACCATCGATGATTTGGCGTGTGACATAAAGGGGAGACTATGGTCAGCCCCAAAAAGTGTCAATTAAATTCGACACTTTTTATGTCCATATTTCTTGTCAACTAGGTCGTGTCATCACCCGCTTTGGTACGCCCAAGTTTCGCGTACAAGCTTTGCCGGCTTAGACCCAACATTTGCGCCGCCAAAGCGCGATTTTCCTTGGTGAGTTCCAGCGCTGTTTCAATACAGAGCTTCTCAATCATTTCCGTGGTTTCACGAACGATATCTTTCAGCGGCATATGCCCGACAAGGGATGTGATTTGCTCATCAGAGCGCGAGAGGGGCTTGCCTTCCACTTCGGAGGCTGCAAGCGCGGCTGACATGGGGCGAATGACAAACCCATAGAGGCTCTGCCCCTGGTGGTCGGTTTGAACCGCGGCGATTTCCACGTTTTCCAATTGGTCAAAGCTGGTGCGCAAAACGGTTGCAAACCGCCGTACCGTTCCGTGCTCTCGGATATTGGCCATGAGCACGCTGCAATCCACATTTGGCCGGTCAAACCAGCTTTCGACCAGACGGCCTTCTGCTTCAGCAGGCCCCGATAGCCCCAAGAGGTTCACGAAGGCATTGTTGACGGCAATGACTTCCCGGTTCGCGTTAGCGACCATGAAAGCATCAGGCATCTTATCGACGATGTCGAGAAATTTGAGTTCTGACGCACTTGAGAATGTAACAACGTTGCCGGAATCAGACGACAGCCGCAGCAAGAGATAGCTTTTACGCTCTTGGCGGAAATGCGAGGCGGACATCGTAATAACCTCGCCGCTGCGCAGCGCTGTTTTAATGGTGTCTTCGCTGCCATCGGCAACAGCGGCTCTCAGCAGCTGGTGCAACAAGTCTGCATTGGAGCTATCAAACAAGCTGACGACTTTCACGTCTTCTAGCCGCTGATGGTTGCGCCCCAAAATACGCCTGGCCGCAGGATTGATATCCGACACGCGCAAGGTGGCCGCATCCACGACGATTTGCGGAATATCGCCCAGTTGAAAAATCATGCGATAGCGAATTTCAGCAGCGCGCAACCGGGCAAACTCGCGCTCAATCGTCAGCTGCGAATTCATCAGTTTTTGCTGCAATGTGGACACGCTGGAGATATCGCGGCCAAAGAGCACGCAGTTCCCGGTGTCGCCAAGCGGCGTTGCCGTATAGCGCACTGGCACAACAGTGCCGTCTTCTAACGCGTGATTAATCTCGCGTGGGCGTATTTTCTCATCAGAGCGCGCATCGGAAAGAATTTTGCGCGCCTTGGCAACGCAATCATCCGTCACCACATCGGTTAAGCGCTGGCCAACCCATCGCCCGCCGCCGCCTTCAAAGATCGACTGGATACCAAAAGCGGCATCGCGCACGATGCCATCGGCATCGACAATGAGCGCAATGTCGGCTGCATTGGCTAAAATACCTGCTGTCTGCTCAGCAGCAAGTTGGCCAAAATGGTCATTTGAATGGGCAAAATTCATATCTGCCGCATGGGGCTGCAATGTCCCTTACCTGTTGTACACACCCGTGCCAGCGCCGCATTGCGTCGTCCCATGACACAGCCGTGCTCTGCCAACGCTGGCTCGCGCAAATGCATTTCACGTCTCACTGGCACCCTCAGTAAATTCCTGTGTGTCTAAATACACTTAACGTAGTCTAGTCAATTTCGTTTCGGCGGCTTGAGATGAGTTGTCGCGCCATATCAAGCGCAGACAGCGGACTGCCCGCCGTGCCATCAGCGCCAAGCTCTTGTACAAGCGCAGGATTGGCAAGCAGGGGGCGTCCGCCAACCAAGATGCTGATATCTTGGTTTCGCGACTTTGCTTTCATGTGGCCGACAAGCGCCTTCGCCGCGCCAAGGTTTCGTTCCGCACCGATGGTCAGCGCGACTGCATCCACATAGGTGTCTTTCAGGTCCTGAAGGATCTCCGCCTGGCTCAGCTGGATGCCCGAATGCACGCGCCAATGGGCCGCGCGAAAATACGCCGACAACAAAGACGCTGCAAAAATATGATTTTCCCCAGGCATGGGCGTTATGAGGATCGCAGGCTCACCCTCAACCGCCTCAAGCTCGACAGCGAGGTTTTCACTGTAACGATGCAGAAGCTGGTGGATATGTGTGAGCCCGAGCGTGACATCGCCGAAAGAGCACGCATCTTCGGCCCACATCTCACCCAGCAAATAAGCGCTTTGAACGAACAACGTGCGAAACAGCGTATCGATGCTGTGGCCCTGGCCCATCAGCTTTAAAAACTGCGTCTGGAGCTCTTCTTGCGGCAGCGCGATGAGCTGATGGGTAAACTTTAAGATATGGCCTTGGTTTAAGCTGCTGCCTTCAAACTCACCAAACGCGCCATGGCGCGCCCAGCGCAGGCAGGCCTCTTTTGATAAACCGGGAATCAGGGCCCGGCGCAAGGCA
>JBCCDR010000304.1:0-3737 GCA_039030675.1 Pseudomonadota bacterium
CGCCTGCCAGACCGCTGGCTGCATGCGCAGATTGACCGGCTCGACAATGTGCAAGGCGACATCGACACATTGGCGCAACGTATCGCCGCTATTCGCATCTGGACCTTCATTGCCAACCGGCCCAATTGGCTGGAAAATGCATTGTTTTGGTCAGAAATGACACGCGCCATTGAAGACAAGCTGTCCGATCAGTTACATGAGCGCCTGACGCAACGCTTTGTTGATAAACGCACCAGTATTTTGCTGCGCCAACTGAAGGAAAAAGGTGACCTGATGGTCGACATTGAGAACGCGGCGCCGGGAACGGACGATATCGTCGTTGAAGGCCACCAAATCGGCGCGCTGAAGGGGTTTAACTTTCAAGTGGACGCCGCCGCGCCGCGCGATGAGCAGAAGATGCTGCGTGCGGCTGCTGATAAAGCGCTGCGCCAAGAGCTGGACCGCCGCGCCATTGAGCTGAAGGCAGCAAAAGACGGCGAGTTCTCCTTAGATTTCTCCCGCGGCTTTTCCGCGCCCCATATCAAATGGCGCGGCGCCAGCGTTGGCACAGTGCACGGCGCTGATGAAGCGCTCACCATCCAAGCCCGGCTGCTCAATGGCGCGATGTTGGATGGCCAGGCGGCTGAGGTGGTGCTGGAGCGGCTGAACACCTATTTGACGACCCAAATCAGCGAACTCCTGCAGCCGCTGGTGCAGCTGCGTGATGTGCTCAAAGCAGCCTCCAAGCCGGGCGCGGACGTTGCCATGGGCGGGCAGGCCCGCGCAGTGGCGTATCAGCTGGTTGAAAATCTGGGCGTCATGCCGCGGAGCGCGGTCGATAAGGAAGTGCGCGCGCTTGACCAGGTGGCGCGGCGCGGCTTGCGGCAGTTTAAAATACGCTTTGGCTCCACCCATGTCTTCATCCCTCTTCTGCTGAAACCAGCGGCAACGGATTTACGGCTGATGCTCTGGGCGCTGGCGCAGGACAAGACTGTCCCCGTTGTCGCGCGGCCAACGCCTGGGCTGGTGTGGATCTCCATGGACAAAGAGCTGGGCGGCGATTTCTACCGGGTGGCAGGCTTCCGCCCCATCGGCGGCCATGCCGTGCGCATTGACATGTTTGAACGCCTCGCCGACGCGGTCCGCCCCATGGGCCTCAATGGCGCGCGCTTTACAGTCTCGCCTGATTTGATGGGCTATGTCGGCGCGTCTGGGAATGACTTTGAAGGCGTCATGCAAGCGCTGGGTTATAAAAACGAAGCCGTTGAAAAGGCAGCTTGGGAGGCAGAACAAGCTGAAAAAGCCGCTGCGGCAGAGCAGAGCGACACATCCACCGAGCAAGCCGCGCCGGCGACCCCGGCAGAAACAGCTGAGCAAACACCGGACGTGGCTCCGAGCGAGGAGACTGCAGTAGCTGCTGCCGAACCAGCGCCAGCGCAAGAGGCTGTGAGCGAAGCCTCACCAGAAGAAGCAGACCCTGCAATCGCTGAAGAGCCAGTCAGCGAAGCCCCGAGCGACGCAGAGCCCGTCTTGGTCACGGTGTATCAATGGGACACGCGCCAAAAGCGCCGGCCGCAGGCGAAGCGTCACCACGTGCGCGGCGATGATAAAGCGCGCGGGGCTAAATCCGGACCGAAAGGCCAGCGGCGCAAAGGCAAAGGCGGGCCGGGCGGCAAGCCTATCCATGCCCAGTCCAAAGGTCAGCGCCGCGATAAAGAGCCGAACCCCGACAGCCCCTTTGCCGCGCTTGCAGAGCTGAAAGACAAGCTTAAACAGAAATGACGACCTGCTGATGACGATGGGGCTCTCCAAGCGATGGGGACGGTATGACAGAGCCTGCACCGCGCCTGAGAGTGGACAAATGGCTATGGCATGCACGCTTCTTTAAAAGTCGCAGTATCGCCTCCCAGGCCATTGGCAAGGGCAAGGTGCGCCTTAATGGGCAAAAACTATCGCGGGCAAGCGTTGGTGTGCGCAGCGGCGATGTGCTGACTTTGCGCTTAGGACCGACCATAAAAGTGATTGCAATCAAAGCCTTGGGCGAGCGGCGCGGACCGGCGAGCGAAGCGCAACTGCTCTATGACATTCTGGATGAAACAAAGCGGGCGACGCTAGACACCAGCGGCAATTGACGCCGCGCGCAAAAGCACCCACATAGGCGCCATGTTTGCATTTTTAAAAACCATTTTCGAAGAAGGCGGCGCTGAAACACCCGCGGATGAGGCACATGCCAAAGCGCTGGCCGCAGCAACGCTGTTTTTCGAGGCCGCAGCCAGCGATGGCACCATTGGGACGCGCGAGCTCGAGCGTATCTCCCACCTGCTCACCACGCGCTTTTCACTCACGGAGATAGAAGCGCAGGATATGTGCCGGCAAGCGCGTGACCGGCAGAGCGAAGCCATTGAGATGAGCAATTTTACCCGCGATGCCAAACAGCGTTTCGCCCCCAATGAGCGCATTGATCTGATGGAAATGCTGTGGGAGGTCGCCTATGCGGATGGCGTGCTGGAAGACTTTGAAGCCAACCTGATGCGCCGGCTAAGCGGGCTGCTCTATGTGGATGACCGCGACAACGGAAAGGCGCGCAAACGCGCTATCGCAACACTTGGTCTTAAACCGGGCCTTAACGACGCATAAAAGAAAACCGCTTGAGCGCCCGCTGCGATGACGGCATAAGGGCGCCAAATTCCGATAAAGAAGCCCGTGCTTGCCATGGCGGAGGCCAGAAAGAAAGGACAGCCCCCGTGACATATGTCGTGACTGAAGCCTGCATTAAGTGCAAATTTATGGACTGCGTAGAAGTCTGCCCGGTCGATTGCTTTTATGAAGGCGAGAATACCTTGGTCATCAGCCCAAGCGAGTGCATTGATTGCGGCGTGTGTGAACCTGAGTGCCCTGCTGAAGCCATCATACCAGACACAGAGCCTGAAGCGGCTAAGTGGCTGGAAATGAATACAAAGTATTCTGAAATTTGGCCAAACATCACTCTGAAAGGCGAGTCACCCGCGGACGCAGAGAAATGGGATGGTGTTCCAAATAAGTACGCTGAGCACTTCTCGCCAAACCCTGGAAAGGGTGATTGAGTAGCCTAGGAACGCCCGCACATTCCCTGCAGTTCATTGAAGGGTCCGCGTCCCCGAAGCTGTCACGAATTTGCAATATTTAGAATCAGTTGCCGACACAGCGCTGGTTTTTTACGCAAAATCTGCTATATCTATGACAGAACGGTGAAATGATAAAAACGGATTTGCATAACGCACAGGGCGCGCCTGCCTCGATAGAATTGGCAGGGATTTAGGCAAAAACCATAGTATTTTGACGGTGCGGAAAGCGGTTCGCTTTGCGTTTCGTCCTTTTGACCGTCTGAACGACAACAATGTGAGAGAAAAGCACATGGCAAAAAAGGCGGAACTTGAGTTTAGCGTGAACGATCACGTGGTCTATCCAAAGCATGGCGTTGGCCAAATTACTGAAATTGAGCGCCAGGATATTTCAGGCTTTGATTTAGAGCTCTATGTCATCCGGTTTGAAAAAGAGCGCATGACCCTGCGCGTCCCTGTCAACAAAGCCGAAAGCTCCGGCATGCGCAAACTGTCAAGCGCAACGCGGGTTGAAAAGGCCTTCACCACCCTCAAAGGCCGCGCACGCGTGAAACGCACCATGTGGAGCCGGCGCGCGCAGGAGTATGAAGCCAAGATCAATTCTGGTGACATTGTCTCCATCGCTGAGGTGGTGCGCGATCTGCACCGCAAAGAAGA
>JBCCDR010000305.1:0-3733 GCA_039030675.1 Pseudomonadota bacterium
CTTAATGTCAAAGTAACAAATCCAGGTGTAAATCCTTCACATTGCGGTTCCCCGGGATCATCGGCGTTTAACTTATTATAAAAAGCTCTAATCGGGGCTGAGGCGCAGCGTTAGCGGTACGCGGTCAAGCTGCCGTCGTCTTGCAGCACATATAGCACTTCATTGGCCACCAAAGGCGATACGGACACGCCTGCCCCGATGGAGCGTCCTGACAGCACGTCCCCGGTATAAGGAGAGAGACTGACAAGAAAGCCGTTGGACGATCCAACGATGAGCCGATCGCCAGCGAGCACGGGCCCAACCCAATGCACCACATCTTCCCGGTCATCGGGATCTTGGAAACGCTGCAACTGCGTCACCCACCGCACCTGGCCATTGCGGCGCAGAATGCAGACGAGCTGGGCCTCCTCCGTGACAGCGTAGATGTAATCGCCGCCAACCCAAGGCGTGGACAGGCCGCCAACATTCGCCTCCCAAATGCGTCCGCCTGTTGAATAGTCGATGGCGACCATGCGCCCAGAATGGCTGAGGGCATAGACAGTGCCGCGGTCAATCACAGCGCCGCCATCGATGTCATTGAGGCTTGCAAGCGCTGTCAGCCTGCCTGCGCGTGACAAGGTGTCCGTCCAGGCAACGCGGCCATTTTCAACGCGTAGCGCGAATAATTCTCCTGAGGAGTAAGGCGCTACAACCACACCTTCTGAGACAGACGGGCTGGCTGCGCTCATGAGGCCTGCATTTTCAGCAATGCCCACATGGCTCCACAGCTCAACACCATCGGTCGCATCCAATGCTAGCAATTGATTGTCGTGCGTGACCGCAAATACCCGCCCATCGGCATAAGACGGTGGCGCGCGGAAAGGAATGCCAACGTCATAGCGCCATAGCTCAACGCCTGATTTCACATCGAGTGCGCGCACCACGCCATAGCCGTTATTGACGTAAAGACGCCCTCCCCCGATCGCGAGACCGCCGCCAAAGGCAAGGGACTTGTTTTCATCTTCAATTTCAAACTCTTTGCGCCAGACGACCGAGCCCGTCGCCGCATCAAAGGCTGACACGGTGGCATTGCTGTCTTGCGCATAGACAACGCCGTCCACGACAACGGGGCTGGCGGTGATTTTTCGGTCCCGATCAGCGCCCTTGCCGATTTTCTTCGACCATTGCTTTGAGAGCACATCACCAACGCTGAGGTGGTACATCACCTTTTGCGCATTGCCGCTCATCTGCGTCCAATTAAGGTTGCGATATGGCGGGGGAAGCAGAATGCGTTGGTCGGCGATGCCAGATTCGGCTTCAAGCCGATCATCAAAGGTCAAGACAGGGATGCGTTCCCCCGTCAGTGGTGTTTCAGGCTCGTCATCAACCGTGCGAGAGCAGGCTGATATGCCCAGCGTTGCAACAAGCGCCACAAGAAGGGGCCAGCGGATATCAGGCAAAGACATCATGGCGTCTCGCCTTCCGCTTCGGGCGTTTCAATCACTGCGTCAGTCACGTCCGGGAGTGTATCATCATCAAAAGTGGTCAAAAGTGTCTGCGCGCGCGCCCGTAAGGTTGACGGTGCCTCTTCTGCCTGCCGGATGCGGCGTAAAAAGGGCAAGGCTTGCTCAGTATTGCCTTCGCGCAGATATGCGGCGGCAATCAATTCCTCTGCGGTGTACTGAAATTCGCCGCTGTCCAGCAGCGGCGCCAGCGCGGTTTCGATTTCGCTTGCCGTTCGGTTCGAATGATTAAGCCCGATGAAACTCAAAAGGCCAAGCGAGCGCATGCTGGCAGGGATGGTTGCGTCCTTGGAGATCGCTTCATAAGCAGCGAGTGCCTCACTGCGCTTGCCCTGCTTCTCCAGCAGCTGTGCCCGCGTTAGATTTGCGATGGCGCGATATCCTGGGCTGACCTTACCATCCAGCATGGCTTCAAGCTCGCTGACGCCCTCTGCATCGCGTTCTGCAATGATGTAGCGCTGGGCGACCATGAACTGTGTCGCTTGCTCTTCCAGCGCTTCTTGTTTCGCGCGGTCATAATAAGTGTAGCCGGCAACACCGAGTATGATCAGCCCTGCCCCAAGCAGCAGCATCCAACCATATTTGCGCCACACGTTAAGCAGCTGGTCGCGGCGATAATCTTCGTCCACTTCGCGCAGAAATTCCGACACGCTGGCAAAGCTCCTTTAAAAAAAAGACGTCTCAGCGCTGTGTTTAGCTCAACAGCGCCGTTTCACAAGGATAAATCCCGCTGCGCCCCATGAGGGGCGGTATTTACCGCTCCTTTGCTTTTTTCGCAGACACTCCGCTGCAAATTCTTGGAGTGTGCCATGACACAGCAAGCGAATATGCCGTTAGCAGCCGATGCTTTGACGCAAAGAAGCGTCTTTGGCGTGCTTAATCTGGCGTTATCATGTCCGCAAACGCGGCTGCTTTTCGCAAAACTTCAAGCAACACGGGCTTTTGAGACCATCTCCAAGTAACGGGCTGGGCTTTTCTGGGGCAGTAGAAAACTATGAGGGGCGTCATGATACCAAGGCGGCAGGCTTTGGCAGCTTTAGCGGGTGCGGCGAGCACCACCTTCGTTGGTGGATGCGCTGCAAGCTATGGCAGCCGCAGTTCCTATCTCACACCAATTTTAAAGCCTGAGAATCAGGACACCATCACTTACTGGATGGACGTCATGATGCAGCAGGTGCGCGACCAGCGCATCCCGCCGCCACGGGCTGCTTATAACTTTGCGATGCCGCTCGCAGCTGGCTTTCTGGCAGCAAATGGCATTGTGAAGGCTTATGACACGCCGTTCGGCGTTGCTGATGGCCCCGATGATGCTGACGCGGAGCTCGCTTACGCAACGGCCTTCGGCATTGCTGCGGCAGAGGTGTTTCAGCAGCCATTTGTGATGGAGCGCACTGCGTTTCGCCGCCGGTTCCCCAGTGGAACAGCAAAGGACCGCGCTATTAATTATGGCCGCGCGGTTGGCTACCATGTTGTGCGCATGCGCACCAATGACGGCTCTGAAGCCAACAAAGTCAACTTTTACTTAGACCGCTACCAGCGCCGCGAGGACTCGCTTAAGTGGACGCCAACCGGTCCCTATTACAGCGCTTTGCCAGGACCGGCCTTTCCCACCTATTCGCGCCCGCTTTTCCCCGGCGCCGGCAAGATAAAGCCATGGACCATGAAGTCCGAAGGTCAATTCCGGAGCGATGACTTCTATGACCCGCGCAGCCCTGAGTTTGCCGAAGAGTTCGAGAATATCCGCACGCTTGGCGGCGCCGACAGCACCATTCGCACAGAAGACGAGTCCGAAATCGCGTTATTTTGGGAAGACGGTCCTTGGGGCATAACGCCGCCTGGCCATTTCCTGCTGATTGCTATTCAAGTCCTGCAAGACAAGCCCATGACGTTCATTGAGCGTGCCAGGGCCTTTGCTCTGATGGGCATGACGCAGTCAGACGCAGCCGTGAATGCGTGGGACAACAAATACCACTACGACATTATTCGCCCGGAAACGGCCATTCGCAGCCGGGCAAGCGCGTTTAACAATCCAGATGACCGCGTGAAAGCCCAGCGCAATTGGCGCAGCTATATCCCGACACCGGAATTCCCAGCTTACACATCCGGCCACTCGACGTTTGGCGGCGTTGGCGTGGAGATAACAAAGCTGTTTTTGGGCACGTCGAAAGTCTCCTTCTCGCACGAATCGCCCGATCAGGTTCTCGTTGTTAACAAAGCAGTCACTGTTGCCA
>JBCCDR010000306.1:0-3726 GCA_039030675.1 Pseudomonadota bacterium
AGTTAAGGACTTCACCTATGCGACTAATCACTTTCACGCACAATGGCAGCACGCGCACGGGGGCGCTGCGCGGCAATGATGTCATTGATCTCAATGCGGTTGATGCGTCTATTCCAAAAGAGATGGTGGCGCTGCTTCAAGGCGGTGATGGCATGCTCAGCGCTGCTGCCAAGGCTGCTGACACAGGCCCGGCACTTGCCCAGGTCGGGGACGTTGCGCTGGAAAGCCCAATCCTGCTGCCGCCAAAGATCCTGGCTGTGGGCGTCAATTACGAAGACCACTTTTTAGAGATTCCTGAGGAGACCCGCAAAAAGGTTGGCGGCAAACTGCCGGACAGTCCGATCATCTTTAACAAGCAATCCACGTCCGCGACTGGGCCTTATGCGCCTGTGTTCAGGCCCGTTGAATCCCACGAGCTGGACTATGAAGCCGAGCTGGGCGTTGTGATCGGTAAGACTTGTCGTCGGGTCTCAAAGGAGAACGCCTTCGATGTGGTGGCTGGCTATGTCATCGCCAATGACGTCACGGTGCGTGATTGGCAGCGCAAAGGCCCAACCATGACCATGGGCAAGTCTTGGGACAGCCACTGCCCCATGGGCCCAGCCCTGGTGACCAAAGATGAAATCGAAAACCCAGAAGATTTGAACGTCATCCTCACGGTCGACGGGGACAAGCGCCAAAGCTTCAACACAAAAGACATGGTCTTTGGCATTGCCGAGCAAATCGCGTTTCTGTCCACTGCCTTCACGCTCACGCCAGGCGACGTCATCGTCACGGGGACATCGGCCGGTGTCGCCACTTTCATGCCGGGCCAGCCTTATCTCAAAGAAGGGCAAGTGTGCCGCGTTGCAATCGACCAGCTGGGGCACATCGAAAACACCATTGCTCTTGATCCTGGCGAGAGCTTCGTGCGCTAGCCAGACGTGAAAATACCAAAATCCTTGGGGGGACTATGCCAGACTTAAAGCTCTACCATTATCCGGTTCGCGCCTGCTCGCATGTGACGTTTAACGCGCTTGAAGAAGCTGGGCTCGACTATGACGACCAATCCGTTGATATCCTGAAAGGCGCGCAAAAGAGCCCAGAATACCTAAAAATCCATCCAGGCGGCAAAGTGCCGGCCCTGGTCGTGGATGGCGTCACGCTGACGGAAAATGCCGCGATCTTGATGTATCTGAACACGTTGGCGCCTCAGGCACAGCTCCTGCCAGCGGCGCCCAGCTCCTTCGAGACCGCTAAATACGGATCGGACTTGATCTGGATTTCAGCGACCGTTCACCCCGCCATTCGTCAGGTACGCATGGCGGTGCGCTTTACAGATGGTGACCCCTCCGGCGTCCAAGCCAAGGGTATTGAGTTCACAACAGCCATTTTCGACACCATAGAAGCGCGCGTTGCCGGCGATCAGTGGTGGTACGGCGATACCTGGTCAATTGTCGATGTCTACTTGAATTGGTGTGTGACGACAGCGGCAAGCACGCAGCTTTTGCCGATGCAAAACTATCCAGGCATTCAGGCCCACGCCGCCCGCGTTCAGGACCGTCCAAGTTTTCAAAAAGCGGTCGCACGGCAGATGGCGTCTAAAGCCCGCGATGGCATTGTTTTTCAAGACTAACGTCAATTGAGACATCAGGGGGAGGGACATATTCATACGCCAGCACCACAAAGCGTTGCCGATGAAAGCAGCTGGGACCGCGGATATGAGATCCGCGCCATAGGCCTGCTGGCTGCGGGCTTTGGGCTGGTGGGTCTTGATCGCTTCATCATCTATCCGCTGTTCCCAACCATGGCCGAAGACCTCGGGCTGACATACCAGCATCTTGGTCTGATCTCCGGCGTTTTGGCTTTGACATGGGGTGTGTCTTCCATCTTCGCAGGCAATCTGTGCGACCGCGTCGGCGTGAAGCGGATCTTAGTGATCTCCGTCATCGGGTTTTCTATCCTGGTCGGCTTTAGTGGGTTGGCCACAGGCCTCATCAGCCTTCTGATCATTCGCGCTTTGATGGGCGTCGCCGAGGGTGGGTTTGTGCCGGCCAGCATCGTGGCGACCACCGATGCCTCCAAGCCGACACGCGTTGGCATGAATGTGGGCATTCAGCAGATGGCAGCGCCGCTGATCGGCCTTGGTTTTGGTCCGTTGATCGCGGTCGGCCTTCTGACCGTCTTGCCGGGTTGGGAGTGGGTCTTTGCAACCGTTGCGCTGCCCGGCTTTGTGCTTGCCTTCTTGCTCATAAAGGTTCTGCGCGCGCCGTCTAGGTCAGGGGCATCACAGGCAGCGCCGGTCTCTTTTTTAGCGCCTTTCAAATATCGCAACGTCGTCTGCGCTGTCCTTGGCATGTTTTGCTTCTTCTCCTGCCTCAATGTGCTGTCGACCTTCATGCCAAGCTATTTGACGGACTATGTGCAGCTGTCGACGCCGCAGATGGGCCTGGTGATGTCTGCGCTGGGTATTGGCGGGTTTGTGGGCATGGTCGTTGTGCCCGCGTTGTCTGACCGGCTCGGGCGCAAGCGCGTCATGCTCACTGCGCTCATTATCGAAATTGGCGCCCTTGTCGCCGCTGTCAGCGTCGGCCCTGATCCCGTACTGCTGGCGATATCGCTGTGCGTGGTCAGTTTTCTAAACTCTGGCGTGGTGGCCATCACGGTCGGGCCATTGGTGAGTGAAACGGTGCCTGCCGCCATTATTGCAACAGCAACAGGATTGGTCGTGGGCCTGGGCGAGATCGTCGGCGGCGCTGTTGCCCCGGCGTTGGCTGGGGGCGCTGCCGAAGCGCTGGGCATTCAAATCGTACCCCAAATCGCCCTTGGCGCGGCCGTTCTAGGCGCTCTTGTCGTCGCCTTTGGCATTAAGGAAAACCGCGCCGGCATGATCGAAGGAGCAGACCCTGTTCAAATCTAGGCGTTTATGTCTCGTTCCACTTAGAATTTTTCTAATTATTGTTCTTAACGGCTTTGATTAAAGGATTTGATATCTATGAAGTCGACTGTTCAAAAAAATATCATGCGCGCCATTCTCTTGGCGTTGGGGCCCATGCTGTCCCGCGCGGCCAAAAAGAGTGAGGCCTTCCGCGCAGAGGTTGCCAAGCACAATTGTGTGTATCAAATCCGCCTGCAGAATAACTCTGTGGGCCGCTACTACACCTTTAGAGACGGCAAGATTTCCTCCAAAGCCGGTGTGCACCCCAATCCAGATGCCGCGATGGTGTTTAAGACCATCGACGTGGCGCTCAAGCTGCTGAGCCCCAAGCCGGACATGCATTACCGCGTGCATGCGGCAAAGAGCTTCTTAGTCATGCTGGAGGGCTCAGACGAAATCGGCAACTGGATGGCGCAGTTAGTGCAAGCCGGTCAGCGCGAAGCGCAAGGTTTTTCCTTTGGCGACGATATGGGCGGCGGCGTCACGCGCTATGTGATGAACACCAATGGCGGGCCCATCCATGTGCATGTCAAAGACGGGAAAATCTTAAGAACCACGCCGATTGTTTTTGATGAGAAAGACGCGCCGAGCTGGTCCATCCAGGCGCGCGGCGAAACCTTTAAGCCCCGCCGGCAAACGCAAGTTGCGCCGCATGCCATCTCGGTTAAATCAGCGGTCTATTCTGAAAGCCGCATCCTGCACCCCATGAAACGGGTGGATTTTGACCCAGATGGGGAGCGCAACCCGCAAAATCGCGGCATTTCAGGCTATGAGCGCATCAGCTGGGATGAGGCCTTTGACATCGTCGG
>JBCCDR010000307.1:0-3722 GCA_039030675.1 Pseudomonadota bacterium
GCATACCATGTCGTTTTTGACGAATAACACCCCAGGATGTCGCGGTTAGCGCAATCAACTTGGGTTTAGCGCAACCAGTTTGCGGCGATGATGCCAACATCAGCAAATACTGCCCCATTGTCGCCTTAAATAGCGCGCAAAAGGACCTCGGTTCGTCTCGATTCGAATAAACAGGTTGATCCGAAACCGGAAAATAACGATTGTGACGCAAAAAGAAGAAGAACAGGCAATAACGAGCAGAATGAGGACAGCAGCCCCATGTCTAAAATAGCATTGGTGGACGATGACAGGAATATCCTGACGTCGGTATCCATGACCCTCGAGGCCGAAGGCTTTGAGGTCGAAACCTATCATGACGGTCAACAGGCACTAGACGCGTTTAACAAAAAGCTCCCCGATATGGCGGTGCTGGAATGCGCGCCGCCTGGGGTTTTAAAGCCTTTTTTATCCCAGGGCTGTTCCACATGGCTTGGGTTGTCTTTGACCCAGGCTTTGGCTTTTGCCACAACCTCATCGACAGGCGCGAGTTCGTTGACGACGCCAAGTCCAAGGGCTTCTTGCGGCTTCATGTTTTTACCGGTGGTGATGAACTGCAGCGCATTTTGCGCGCCCATCAGACGCGGCAAACGTTGCGTTCCGCCAGCGCCTGGCAGCAGGCCAACCATGACTTCCGGCAGGCCGAGCTGAATTTTTGGATTATCTGCGCAGACCCGGTAATGGCAGGCGAGCGTGATTTCCAGACCGCCGCCCAGCGCGAGGCCATTGATGGCCGCTGCGACAGGTTTGCCGATGGTCTCTAAGCGGCGCAGCGTGGCGGACAGAGACATCACCTCAGCATAGAGGTCAGCGGGATTGCCGCTGGACATCGCTTTGGCAAATGTCGCGGACATGCCTTTCAGGTCTGCCCCGGCCACAAAGCCGCTGGCTTTGCCGGATGTGATGACGACGCCTTTGATGGCATCATCTTTTTCAATGGCGTCCATATGCGTGTTCATATCGGCTTGAACGTCTGCATTGATGACGTTCATGGACGCATCTGGCAGGTCGATGGTGAGCAGCGCGATGCCGTCGCTATCGACGTCGATGGAAATGGTGTTGGTCATTGCCTTAAATCCTCCAAAAAGTCTGGTGCGCTGCGCTTAGACGCGCTCAATCACAGTGGCGGTGCCCATGCCGGCGCCGATGCATAAGGTGATGAGGGCGTTCTCTTTGTCAGAGCGCTCCAGCTCATCCAGAACGGTGCCCAAAATCATTGCGCCGGTGGCGCCGAGTGGGTGGCCCATGGCGATGGCGCCGCCGCACACGTTCATTTTGTCATGCGGAATATCGAGCGCTTGCATCATGCGCAGAACGACGGAGGCGAAGGCTTCGTTGAGCTCATAGAGGTCAATGTCATTCACTTCCATGCCCAGCTTTTTCAGCAGCTTCTCCGTCACCACGGAAGGGCCCGTGAGCATGATGGTGGGCTCAGAGCCAATGGAGGCCATGCCTTTGATGCGTGCGCGTGGCTTGAGGCCGAGCTTGTCGCCCATCTCTTTGGTGCCGAGCAGGATTGCGCCAGCGCCATCGACAATGCCGGAGGAGTTACCAGCGTGGTGCACGTGGTTGACCTTCTCAACTTCCGGATAGCGCAGCAGCGCGACAGCATCAAAGCCAGGCATGCCGGTGCCCATGGCTTCAAACGATGGCTTCAGGCCGCCAAGGGCTTGCATATTGGTGTCAGGCCGGATGGTCTCATCTTCAGAGAGGATGACCTGGCCCATCACGTCTTTCACGGGCACGATGGAGCCTTTAAAGCGGCCTTCCTCGCGGGATTTAGCAGCGCGCTTGTGGCTTTCGACAGCGTAAGCATCCACGTCATCGCGCGAGAAGCCCCATTTGGTGGCAATCAAGTCCGCGCCAATGCCTTGCGGGGCAAAATAGGCTTCAAACGCCACGGACGGGTCCATGGCCCAAGCGCCGCCGTCCGCGCCCATAGGCACGCGGCTCATGCTTTCCACGCCGCCGCCAATGGCCATATCAGCTTCGCCTGACATGACTTTGGCTGCCGCCATGTTGGTCGCCTCCAGGCCAGAGGCGCAGAAACGGTTGACTTGAACGCCTGCGGTAGTCTGTGCGTAGCCGGCGTTGATGGCTGCGACGCGGGCAATGTCCGCGCCTTGCTCGCCCACAGGGCTGACGCAGCCCAGCACCACATCTTCCACATGGCTGGTGTCCAGGTCATTACGGTCGCGCAGCGCTTCAAGCACCTGGGTGGCCAGCTCGATGGGCGGGATCTCATGCAGAGAGCCGTCTTTTTTGCCTTTACCGCGCGGCGTGCGCACCGTGTCGTAGATATAAGCGTCAGCCATGGATTGAGGTCCTTTCGGGAGTGTGTCTTTTGCGGGGAGTGTGCGCTTCAATGCGCTTTTGTTCACCTGTTTGAATCTGCGGGTTTTTGCAGACCCTCCGCTCAGGCCTTGGAGCCAAGCGGAGGGCTTTGGTTGGGTTGGTCGGTACCGGCCTTAGAACTGGTCAGCGGCCAGGGCCATCATGTTTTCTGAGCCGGCCTCCACGCGGGCGCGGTGCACAGCGGTTTCAGGCATCATGTGGCTGAAGAAGTAATTGGCCGTCGTCAGCTTGTTCTCATAGAACTGCGGGTCATCGGCATTGCCGTCCAGCGCCTCATAGGCGGTCTTCGCCATCTGCGCCCACATGTGGCCGATAGCGACCAGGCCCAGCAGGTGCATATAAGCGACAGAGCCAGCGCCGGCATTGTCCGGGTTTTGCATAGCGTTCTGCATAAACCACATGGTCGAGGCTTGCAGGTCATTCACCGCCTTCTCAAGGCCGTCAACAAACGGCTTCATGCGCTCGTCATTTTTGTTTTCGGCGATGAAGCTTTGTTGGACTTCAAAATAAGTGCGGATGCCGCGGCCGCCATTTTGCGCCAACTTGCGGCCCACCAGATCAAGCGCTTGGATGCCGTTGGTGCCTTCATAAATCATGGCAATGCGCGCATCGCGGACGAATTGCTCCATGCCCCATTCGCTGACATAGCCGTGGCCGCCATAAACTTGCTGGGCGTTGGTGGCATTGGCGTAGCCGGTGTCGGTCAGCACGCCTTTGATCACCGGCGTGAGCAGGCTGATGAGGTCGTCAGCACGTTGGCGCTCTTCTTCGGTTTGCGCTTTGTGGGTCAAATCCACTTGCAGCGCGCCCCACAGCGCAAGAGCACGGGCGCCTTCGTTAAAGGCTTTGGAATTCATCAGCATGCGCCGCACATCGGGGTGCACGATGATGGGGTCAGCTTTGGCGTCTTTGTCTTTGGCGCCAGTGAGGCTGCGACCTTGAATACGGTCATTGGCGTATGTAACGGCGTTTTGATAGCTCACCTCGCTCATGCCCAGGCCTTGCAGGCCCACGCCAAGGCGCGCTGCGTTCATCATGATGAACATGGCGGCCAGGCCTTTTTCCTTCTCACCAATGAGATACCCAGTGGCATCGTCATAATTCATGACGCAGGTGGAATTGCCGTGGATGCCCATTTTGTGCTCGATGGAGCCGCATGTCACGGTGTTGCGCTCGCCAGCGTTGCCATCCTCATCGAGGATAAATTTCGGCACGATGAACAGCGAAATGCCTTTCACAGTGTCCGGGCTGTCAGGCATTTTTGCCAGCACCAAGTGAATGATGTTGCCGGACATATCATGCTCACCCGCGGAGATGAAAATCTTGGTGCC
>JBCCDR010000308.1:0-3716 GCA_039030675.1 Pseudomonadota bacterium
GCCTTTAATGTGAAGACATAGGCGCGGTTGAGCAGGTCTTCATCGACACCAGGGTCGTAAGCTTGACCTTCTCAATCAGCTCATATTGGCGCATCACCGCCATGGCCGCGTCCGCTCCTCTTCCATCACATCACTTAGCCAGGCCGCCACGCTTGCGCGCAGCCCAGCTTTATAGTGTGTGCATTTGAGAGGCGTTTGAAAAGTCTAAAGCGCGACTTTAGAAGCGCTCAAAAGGGAAATTACCCGATGCGGCCGTCACGCGGCTGAGGCTGCGGGGCCGGGACGGACATGGGCATGCCATCTTCTTCCGGCTCATCCACTTCGACAAAGCGCTGATGGGATTCGACGAGCATCTCAGTCAGGTCCTCAGGCTTCATGGTTTCATCAGCGATTTCACGCAGAGCAACGACGGGGTTTTTGTCGTTGTCGCGGTCAACAGTCAGGGCAGAACCGGAGGAGATTTCACGCGCGCGCTCTGCTGCCATGAGAACCAAGTCAAACCGGCTCTCAACCTTCTCAACGCAATCTTCAACCGTAACCCGTGCCATCGCTAGCGCATTCCTTATGTCATGTATGGAGAGACGCCATGCGTCTATATCTTGACGCGCATGTAGCCTTTCAAGCAGCAAAAGTCAAAGCGTGAGCGGGCCAAGACGGCGCAGCGGGCTGCTTGGAACGCGCTTTAGCAGCTTTGCCACGGTCACGTCATAGACCGGATGCACCCAATTTGGGCACAGCTCCGCCAGAGGCCGAAGAACAAAATCCCGCATATGGAGCCGCGGATGGGGCAGCATGAGCGTGCGCTGCTTAGCGCTCGCAGGCGCGCTGAGGGCAAGAGTTTGGGGTGCTTTGCCTTGCCCATCCAGGCGCCACTGTGTCGGGGTCACCGTCGCATTGTAATCCAGCAAGTCCAAATCCAAAGTGCGCGCTTGCCACGGCCGCGAGCGCGTGCGCCCGAGCATGTCTTCCGTGGTATTGAGCGCTGCTAGCAGTTCATGCGCGTGCAGCTGTGTGTCAACGGCCGCGACCGCGTTGATATAGGGGCGCTGCCTGCCAGGACCGATGGCTGCGCTCTCATAGAGGCCAGAAGATGCCCACAACTGGGTATGGGGCAGCTGGTCGATATAGCCTGCCGCTAAACGCACGATGCTGACTGGGGAGAGACCCTCGCCCTGTCGCCAATACGGCCTGTTTGAGCCCAAGCTAATAAACGCAATCACGTGCTAGCATAGCCTCCTATTTGCCGCTATCTCCCCTATATGGACTTTCCCACGCCCCAGCGCCACAGCTTTGACCCCCCTCTCGACTGCCAAACCTGCGAGCGCCTGGTCGCCTTCCGCAGTGAAGCCGAACGCCAATGCCCGGGCGGCTTTAACGCCGCTGTGCCGAGCTTTGGTGACCCAAAGGCTTGGCTGCTGATTGTGGGGCTCGCGCCCGGCATGCAAGGCGCCAACCGCACGGGCAGACCGTTCACAGGAGACTATGCTGGCGACCTGTTATACGAGACGCTTTCATGGGCAGGCCTGTCGAACGGGACCTATGCGCAAGACCCCCGCGATGGCCTCACGCTTGACGGCGCTATGATCACCAACGCCGTCCACTGCCTCCCGCCGCAAAACAAGCCAAGCTTGGCGGAAGTTAAAGCCTGCCAGATGTATCTGCGCGCGTGTTTAGAGAGCCTAGAGCAGCTCCAAGTCGTGCTCTGCCTTGGCAAAATCGCCCATGACGCTGTGCTTCGAGCGTTGGACTTACCGGTGTCATCGCTGAAATTTGGCCATGGCGCGGTGCACGCGCTCAGCGATTTCAAGCTCATCAGCAGCTATCATTGCTCGCGTTATAACACCAATACGGGCCGGCTAACCCAGGCCATGTTTCGCGACGTTTTCAGCCAAGCAAAGCGCCTGGTGGAAACAGCCTAATCCATACCAACGGCAAGCGCGGCCGGCCGGCGCGGGTCAGCAGCGCCGTAAAAAAGACCATCGTTTATTTCCAGCGTTTCCGTTGCGCCAAGGACGCGGCCCGAGCTGACGGTATGCCCTTTGGCCTCCAGCAAAGATACGGTATCCGGCGACATATGCGGCTCCACGCGCAGGCGGTCGGGCAGCCATTGGTGATGGATGCGCGGCCGGGCTGTGGCTTCGGCGATATTGAGGTCATAGGCTAGGCGGTTGATCAGCGTTTGCAACACGACGGTGATAATTGTGCTGCCACCCGGTGAGCCGGTCGCCAGCATGCCCTTGCCGTCTTTGAGCACAATCACTGGGGTCATGGAGCTAAGCGGGCGCTTGCCAGGCTGGATGGCGTTTGCTTCCCCGCCAAGCAAACCAAAGGCGTTGGCAACGCCGGGCTTGGCGGCAAAATCATCCATCTCATTGTTCAGCAGAATACCCGTGCCCGCGGCGACGCGGCCGGAGCCGTAAGAGAAATTGAGCGTGTAGGTGTTGGAGACGATATTGCCGTCTTTATCAGCCACAGAATAATGCGTTGTATCTGGGCTTTCATACGGCAGCTTGGTTGCCGGCAAAATGGCCGTGGCTGGTGTTGCTTTGTCCATGGATATTTTGGCGCGGATGGCTTTGGCATAGGCCATATCCGTCAGGCCCGCGATCGGCACAGGGTAATAGTCGGGATCGCCGAGATATTTTGACCGGTCTGCATAGGCGTATTTCATGGCTTCTGCCATCAAATGCAGAGCATTTGCGCTGCCCTGGCCCAGAGCTTCAAAGTCATCATCGCGCAAGACGTTGAGCATCTGCACGATATGGACCCCGCCGGATGAGGGCGGCGGCATGGCGACAATGTCATAGCCGCGGAAATTCGTTTGCACGGGCGCGCGCTCGACGACTTTATATGCGCGCAAATCATCGCGCGTAATGAGGCCGCCATTGGCCTTCATATCCGCGACGATTTTCTTGGCAATGGGGCCGTCATAAAAGGCTTTGCGTCCCGATTTGGCAATTTGCTTGAGCGACCAAGCGAGGTCCTTTTGGATCAGCAAATCGCCCGCCTCATAGGCGCTGCCATCGGGTTTCAAAAAAATGGCTGCAGCCGCAGGGTTGCGCCCCATGCTCCGCTTGCCAAACCGCAGCGCGCCGGCCATTGGAAAACTGACAAGAAAGCCGTCTTCAGCCAGTTTGATCGCAGGCGCTAAAAGGGTCTTTAAGGGGAGTGAGCCGTATTTGTCATGGGCGTGCAGCAGCCCTGCGACACTGCCAGGGACACCCGCTGACAAATGGCTAAAGCGAGCCAGCGTTTTATCGACGGCGCCCTTTTCATCTAAAAACATGTCCCGCGTGGCGGCTTTGGGCGCCATCTCGCGATAGTCAAGCGCAATGGTCTCACCCGTTTCAGCGAGATGAACAAGCATGAACCCGCCGCCGCCGAGGTTGCCAGCCCTTGGTAAGGTCACAGCAAGCGCAAACCCTGTCGCAACAGCCGCGTCAACCGCATTGCCGCCCTCGCGCAAAATATCCGCGCCAACCCGGGAGGCGATGGCCTCCTGCGTCACCACCATGCCATTGCGCGCGACCACCGGTTTATGCGCGCTGGAGCGGCTGTAGATGGGCGCAGACTGCTTTGGTGCTGGCTGCGCCCAGGCGGGGGCTACCAACAGACACAACGACAAGACTGAGCAAAGAAAACGAAGCATGGGGCAGAGCTTTATGACCGGTGGTAAAGAGCGCTAGATACACACGGGCGAGCGCGCCTTTGTCAAC
>JBCCDR010000309.1:0-3698 GCA_039030675.1 Pseudomonadota bacterium
GCTGGACCCAGCTGGTGGATGAACGCACGGACCGTTCAAAGGGCATGAGCCTGTCTCTGTCTGGCTGGTTCTACGATGGCCTGATGATGCAAGGCGGCGTTCTGGCTATCAACCCGGCTTATTTTAAGCTCACAGGAGGGCGCGAGCGCTGGCTGTATCGCGTCGCGCGCAAGCATGCAGGCGGGCGCGGGCAGGAGGGCTTTGCCATTGCGCTGCCCACCTTGTTTGAGAAGTCCGGCGCGGAGGGCCTCTATCGGCGCTTCAAATTCGAAATCCTGGCCATCGTGAAGAAAGACCCCCTGCCGGACTACCATTTAGAGATTGAAGAGCGCGGGGAGCGTGGGGAGCCCTTGCTGCGTATGGTCCGCCGCAAACCGGCAGCGACGCCGCAAAAGACAACGCCAACGCAAACAGCTGACTCCATCCCAATCACGGTGGCACAGCCCAGTGGCTTCCTAACAGAAGACACGCTCGAGCAAGCCCGCAAGGCCTATCCGGGCTGGGACCTCCATGCCGTTCATGAGTCCTATAAAAAATGGCTCATCTCAAAAGGCGCCACCCCTCCGAAACACTATCAAAAAGCGTTTCTCGGGTTTCTGCGCAGCTATCACGAACGCCATAAGCACGAGCTTTGAGGGTTTGCAAATCCCCACGCGACGCTGTTGTGCTCCAAAGCGTTCGCAAAGTGACGAGGCCAACAAGCTGCGCCGCCGAGGATTCTAGCGAGCAACATCATGACACACAGATTTGAATCTCTTTTCTGGCATCCGTCCCAAAAGAGATTCAATTTTTACCTCCATGGTTCCAATCCTCGACCTTTTAGGAACGGAAAGTATAATGTCTCGACACTTTCGGAACGATGCCCCGTCATATTGGGAACGCTGCCACCGACCTTTTAAGAACGAAACCTCGACCTTTTGAGAACAGCATAAACAGGTATTATACTTTTAGTTCAATGGGTTAGGGGGCTCAAACAAGCCTTTAACTCTCTAAAAAGCCTCTTAACTTTCTAAAGACAAGGTTTTTTAGAAAATCTTGATGTTGGTGGGTGCCCAAAGCTTCAAACGCCCGCTTGTCTGCATACATCGCACAACACCGCATTGCTCGAGACGGCTTAAAATACTTTCCGTCGTTCGCCGGACACATCTGAGATGTTCCGCAATTGCTTGCGATGTTGACAGCGGTGATATGAAGAATGTTTGAAGCACCTTAGGAATGAGGGAGCCTGTCCTGGACTGACCACAGGCTGCAAGTGAAGACATGTACCAATTCTCTAAATCGCGGTGTTTCTCAAGAAAGTGGTCTGCCGCCTTGTCGATATGCAACAATGCCTTATCCGCTGACACATTCCCAGTCGGCGCTTGAAAGATGAAATGTCCCCCAAACGCCCAGTGCAGCAGAACAGGCCACAGGAGGTGCTGGGCCAAAGACACTCTGCCGGGAAAAAGCATCTCATAATCTTCAAGAGCCTCCACACCGGCCAGCGCTGAGAGGAGGGGAGGGTGCCCCGCCTGAAGGTCCTGTAACGTCTGCCAGAGCGCATCCAACGGGCCTGGTGGCAGGGCAAAGGGTCCGCCCAAGGCATCTGTTTCAGGCCCATCGCCCTTTGAAGTATCTGCAAAGCGTGTTGTGTCGATGACATTTGCGATGATCAGCGCCCGCTGCACATCCGCTTTGTCGGGCGTCCGGCGCGCTTCCTGGCAGCCATATCCTGGCAAGCGACTAAGCTGGCGAACAATGCTGCGCGCTTCCATGACCTGTGCGTTATCAAAGGGCGCGCGTCCACGCAGTTGGTCAAAGGCCGGGCACAAGGCCCATTGCGGCAGCGGCGCTCCACGCGACGCGTAAAGGCCTTCTACGTGTCTGTGCAGTGCCCAGACGGGCAGGGCGGCTGCAAAGGGGCTGTGTTGGGCCGTGCTTAAGGCTTGGCGCAGCGCATACTCAGCCTGGGGCCAGTGGCTCAGGCCCGTGTTTTCGACCAGTTTGAGAGTGCCAGCAAGCATGATGCTGCTCTATACTGCGTTGATGAAAAAGATATCAGATCAAAGGCTTGTAGATATAAACCGAATGAAAATCAAATAACGTTCGTTCTCTGCACGGCTAAAAAAGCCGGCGTTTTGGGCTCATAAACAGCCGTTTCTCGCCAAAAAACAGCTCGCGGCTTGACCTGAGCGCTACAAAAGGGTGCCATATGCCTCTCAGCAAGGGGAGGGGAGAGAGCGATGGCTGTTTCACGCCGGACGGATGCGCGATTATTGGCAGGCGCTGCGCCAGCTCTGGTGTCAGCGCGCGCGCTTGCCGCGCCGAAAAAGGACGATGTGCTTATCATCGGCGCCGGCCTTGCTGGCCTTAATGCAGCCACGCTGCTGGAAGGGGAGGGCGCGCGCGTTCGGGTCTTAGAGGCGCGCGGACGTGTTGGCGGGCGCGTGCGCTCCTTAACGCATCTGTCTGGCATCCCTGAAGCGGGCGGAAGCACCATCGGGCCGGCCTATGGGCGCTTCATCTCTTTAGCCGCGCAGCATGACATTGAGCTGCTGCCAAACCAGCCGCTGCGCGGGGCAAGCAGTATTGAGACGTATATTGAAGGCCGCGCGATTGCGCCCAAAGCCTGGAAGGACGATCCCGCCAATCCTTTCCCCGAGGCCTACAAAGCCATGCTCCCGTCGCGGGTTCTTGGAGCCTTTGCCGCGCGGACCAATCCTTTGAAGAGCGTGACGGATTGGGGCGGGGATGGTTTTGGCCGGCGCGACCGCACTGTCCATGACGTGATGGCAGAAGCGGGCTTTAGCACCGACGCCATCGCTTTGGCCGCGGAAACCAATCCAGCCTATCTCGGCTCCGCGCACGCCATGACGATGCTGATGCTCTGGCAAGTGGACACGTGGCTTAAAAGCCAACTTGCAGCGGGCCGCGTCACCTACACGGCCAAAGGCGGCAATGATGCCGTGCCAAAAGCCATGGCCGCCGCGCTGCGGCAAGAGGTGGTGCTCAATGCCCCCGTCGCCCATATCAGCCATGATGACAGCGGGGTGCAGGTGACCTTGCGTGATGGCCGGCGCTTTGATGCGCGCATGTGCCTGGTGACCGCGCCGCTGACAGCCTTGCGCCATGTGGCCTTCTCGCCCGCTTTGCCCGCGCCCATGAGCGGGGCCATCGGCGTGATGCCTTATACCAAGGTGGTGCAGATGCATGCCCAGCCCCTCAAGCCCTATTGGGAGGCAGACGGCAAAGGCGCCAGCATGTGGACCGATACAGGCGCCGGCCGCGTTTTTGCCCAGCCAGTTGACGCTGAAAAAGACCCGCAGACGCCAGGCCGCCTGATGATTTTCCTCTCCGGCGCAGCCGCGGCCTATTGCGATAGCCTGTCGCCGGTCGTCGCCCAGCAGCACATCCTCAACACGCTGGCAAAGCTGCGCCCCTCCATGGCCGGCGCGCTCAAACCGCTTGCCTATGTGAGCTGGCAAAACGACCCCTATGCCGGCGGCAGTTACTGCGCCTGGGGCCGCACACATATCCGCCGCTTCGCCCGCGCCATGCGTGAGCCCTATGGCGCACTCCGCTTCGCAGGCGAACACACCGCCCGCACCCAGCGCGGCATGGAAGGTGCTCTGGAAGCAGGCGAGGCGGCAGCGATTGGGTTGCTTGAGGCGCTCTAATGGCGCGCTTAGCGGTGCGGCTATCGCCCGGCGCGACGACCA
>JBCCDR010000310.1:0-3691 GCA_039030675.1 Pseudomonadota bacterium
CGTCCGGCTCAGCGTATTCACGCCAGGTGAAGCTTTGCTGAAAGGGGATGGCGTGAAACGACCAGTTTGCGTCTGCTGTAAAGGGCAAATCCGGGTCAGGCTCATACACATAGGCGTAGACGTAAAACGGCCCTGCATCGCCAAGCACGGCCCGCGCAAGCAGGTTCGCGCGCTCTAAAACAATGGAGCGCTCCTTATCATTCTCCGGATAGCGCTTGCCGCCCGGCAGGCTATGGAAGCGCACCCAGCGCCCTTCCAAACGCGCGCGCAAATCCCAGCCCACAGGCGCCGTGTCTGGGAAGTGGGTTTTCCAATAGCGGTCTATCTTGCCCATGGCGCGGCACTCTTCTTGCTTTTTGTCGGGTGGAGGTATGACGCGCGCAGCAAAATATGCAATAGGGCAAATACCAGTTGATGAGGCGCCCATTGCTTTAAGCTTAAAGTATCTATAGGGCTGCACCGACGTCACTAAGAGGGGGATTTTCCATGGCTGTTCATCAAGACGTGCACGGGTCTGTATTGGTGCTGACGGTCGACAACCCACCGGTGAACCCTTTAAGCCAGGTGGAACGCGCTGGCCTTCTCGCAGGCCTTGAAAGGGCCGCAGGAGATGATGGCATTGGCGCCATCGTTATCGCCGGCGCCAACCAGAAATTCATCGCCGGTGCGGACATCAAAGAATTCGGCAAAACGCCGGAACCCCCGCACCTCCCGGACGTTATCAACGCCATTGAAGCCAGCGAAAAACCTGTGGTCGCTGCCATCGGTGGGCCCTGCCTTGGCGGCGGGCTAGAAGTGGCGCTTGGCTGTCACTATCGCACGGCGCAAGCCGACGCCCTGCTTGGCCTTCCGGAAGTAACGCTCGGCATCGTCCCAGGCGCCGGTGGCACCCAGCGCCTGCCCCGCTTGATTGGCGCCGCAGCGGCTGCTGAAATGATAACGTCTGGCAAACCCATGAAGGCCAAAGCGACACTAGAGAACGGCGTGATAGACTCCCTTGTCGAAACCGATGTTTTGGCTGCCGCCATTGCTCTCGCAGAAGACGTGGCCGGCCAAAGCGTCGAGGGCAAGCGTCTCAGCAGCCTGCCCTGCCCATCGGCCGAGGGGTTAGAAGCCATGGAGAAAAGCGTGGCCCGCAAAGCGCGCGGCGCTAAAGCCCCAATTGAGGCGCTGGGCCTTGTAAAAGCGGCTTGCACCCTGCCGTTCGCCGAGGGGTTAGAGCACGAGCGTGAAACCTTTTTAGCCCTGCGGGCGACCGACCAAGCCAAAGCGCTGCGACACATCTTTTTTGCCGAAACCGCAGCCAAAAAGGCACCAGCGGACGTGAAAGGCATGACGCCCCGGCCCGTCAGCCGCATTGGCGTGATTGGCGCGGGCACCATGGGCACCGGGATTGCCATCTCGCTCGCCGATGGGGGCTATGACGTTACATTGCTGGAGATCGCACAGGAGGCCTTAGACCGCGGCCTCGGCCGGATCACGAAGACCTATCAAGGCAATGTCGCCAAGGGCCGAATGAGCGAAAGCAAAGCCAAAGAAACGGCTGAACGTATTACCGGCACCACCACATATGCGGACCTCGGAGACTGCGACCTCATCATTGAAGCCGCGTTTGAATCGCTTCAGGTGAAGAAAGACATCTTCGCCGCGCTGGACGAAGTCGCAAAACCAGGCGCCGTGCTCGCGACCAACACGAGCTATCTCGACATCAATGAGATTGCGGCCACCACCAGCCGCGCCAGCGACATCCTCGGCATGCATTATTTCAGCCCTGCCAACATCATGAAGCTGCTCGAAATCGTCCGCGCTGAGAAAACCGCAGGCGATGCCCTCCTCACTGCGCTGACGGTGGCGAAGAAAACCCGCAAGCAGCCGGTCGTCGCCGGCGTCTGCCATGGCTTCATCGGCAACCGCATGCTGCGCGGCTATCAGCGCGAATCCGGCCTTTTGCTCATGGAAGGAGCCAGCCCTGCACAAGTCGACGCCGCCATCACCGCCTTTGGCTTCGCCATGGGCCCGTTCTCGGTGTCAGATCTAGCCGGCATCGACATAGGCTATAAATCCCGCAAAGACATGGCGCCCGGCAGCTATGAGCCCCATGCCGTGATCGTCTCCGACAAACTGGCTGAAGCAGAAATGTTCGGCCAGAAGAGCGGCAAAGGCTTTTATGTGTATGACCCGGAAACGCGATCCAAAACGCCCAACCCAGCAGCCCTCACCTTCATCGAGGAAGCACGGGCCGAGCTCGGTTTCAGCCCGCGCGAAATCTCACCTGAAGAAATCGTCGAACGCTGCCTCCTCGGCCTGTTCTCAGAAGGCGCAGCGCTTTTAGAAGAAGGCATAGCCCAGCGCGCCAGCGACATCGACGTGGTCTATACCAGCGGCTACGGCTTCCCGCGCCACCAAGGCGGCCCCATGTTTTGGGCCCAAAACAAAGGCCTCTGCTGGGCACAAGAAACCATCGCTAAATATGCGCAAGGGCCCTACGGCAAATGGTGGCCCCAGCCCGGCATTATCGCTGAGGGTGCAGCTGGCAAGGGTCCTCTTGCGAACGGTTGATGCCATTCGAGGTCAAGGTTTGGGCGATTTTTGTATCGCGCCGAACCTTCTTCAAGCTGTCACCAGCGAACTACTCAAGCGCGATTGGCAGGTATCGCTCAAATCGTGCGTCAGCGTCTAATCCTTCCGCCATCGTTTTTTCAACGAATTTGGAACTGAAGCTGCCTCTGAGCGTCACGGGAACAACGAACGGCACATCGACGTTGGATATTGCAACAATATGAACCCCATCAGCCACCTGCGTGCTCTTGGGTACCGGGTCGGCGAAAGTGCCCATGACAATATAATGAGCTGGAGTTTTTTCGAGTGCTTGGCGAAAGAAAACAAAATAGACCGGAGCAAATTTGACACCCACCCGTTGCGGATCGATCGGAAGCTTAATCCGCTTTCCCAGACCGGCACTCAAAACACGTTGCAGGACTTCGGGCCTATATTTCGTGAGAGAAAAATTGAATGGAGTGCCTTGACTGAACACTTGATCGACCGCCTTCTTTTGGCCGAGCACGGCAACCTGATACAGTGTTGCGCTGGGCGCGTCAGTTTCACCGCCAACTTCTAACTGCGGAATAGATTTGGTTTTGACCGCGTAGGCTTCGATCAGATCGGAGATTTTAAGGATATCCGCATAGCGCTTTGCAGCAGCGGTATTTTGATAGTCTTCCAGGACGTTTTCACCGAGCGCGCCGTTGCGATTGTCGCAGCCAAAGACCGTTACTAGACATAACGAGAAAAGAAGGAATACACGTTGCATCTGGCAGGTCCCAATTCCACACAGTCGCAACAGCTATTAGAAAAAATGCTTTGGGTGCAATACACTTTATGTGCGGCGGGTAGCACAGGGCTCCAATCCTAAAACGGTTGAAATGAGCATCTAGGCCCAGGAATGGATGCCCGTAACAAGCACGGGAATGACGGGCAGGCAGTAACGAGATTTAGATTTTCTTGGCGAGAAAAACGCTGCTGAAAAACGACTGCTCGGCCGATGCGCTATTTCAAATACCACCGCAGTGGCTTGGTCGGCTGCCGTGTGATGGTGCCCTTGGCCTCCTGATCTAACTGAACAGTCTTCACCCACCATCCGGCTGTTTTGCCCTGTGGGAACAGGTCATCAGGCAAATGCGCTTTGACCGCC
>JBCCDR010000311.1:0-3671 GCA_039030675.1 Pseudomonadota bacterium
CGGCACGCCGGTATCCGTTTTTGATGGCCATAAGGCAGAATATTCCATGCTCGGATCTGATGCGGCCGGGGTCGTCTGGAAAGTCGGCAGCCGCGTGAAACGCTTTAAAGTGGGCGATGAAGTGGTCGTGCACTGCAATCAAGACGACGGCGATGATGAAGAGTGCAATGGCGGCGACCCCATGAACTCGCCAAGCCAGCGCATCTGGGGCTATGAAACCGCGCAGGGTTCCTTTGCGCAATTTGCTAAAGTGCAAGCACGCCAGCTGATGCCGCGGCCGAAGCACCTCACTTGGGAAGAATCAGCCTGCTATGTGCTGACCCTGGCGACCGCCTACCGCATGCTGTTTGGCCACCGCCCGCACATTCTGCGGCCCGGCCATAATGTGCTGGTCTGGGGCGCCTCTGGCGGCATTGGCTCCATGGCCATTCAAATCTGCGCGGCAGCCGGCGCCAACGCGATTGGCGTCATCTCCGACGAATCAAAGCGCGATTTTGTCATGGCGCTGGGCGCCAAAGGCGTCATCAACCGCAAGGACTTTGACTGTTGGGGCCAGCTGCCACCTGTCAGCGATCCGGCTGTCTATGGCGACTATATGAAGCGCGTGCGCAAATTCGGCAAAGCCATTTGGGACATCACCGGCAAGGGCAATGACGTTGACGTGGTCTTTGAACACCCTGGTGAAGCCACCTTCCCGGTGTCCGCTTTCGTCGTGAAACGCGGCGGGATGGTCGTGTTCTGCGCAGGCACGAGCGGCTATAACATCACCTTCGATGCCCGATTCGTCTGGATGCGGCAGAAGCGCATTCAAGGCAGCCACTTTGCAAACCTCAAGCAGGCAAGCCAGGCCAACCAACTTGTGATAGAACGCCGCATTGACCCAAGCATGTCTGAAGTGTTTGGGTGGAAGGATATTCCACGGGCGCACGTGAAGATGCTGAACAATGAGCACAAGCCAGGCAACATGGCGGTGCTGGTGTCAGCCAAAGTGCCTGGCCTTCGGACCGTTGAAGACGCAATCGACGCTGGGAACCATTGAGCTCAGCGCCGATGCACTATGTGAGACGATGTAGAGTTTAAAAGAATAGGAGCCGCGCCATGGCGACGAAGCCTCAAGATTTGCCCTTTGAAGACAGCCTCTTAGCCCAGTGCGCACAAGCGCTGGACCATGCCGACGTTCTGGTGCGTGCGGCAAAGGATGCAGTGGCAAGCAAAGTCTGCGTCGATGGCCGCGTTGACCGCAAGGCCCTGGAAGCCCAGCAGCGCGCAGCCCATGGCTATGCGTGGTATGCGACTTATGCTGAAGCGCT
Source organism: Pseudomonadota bacterium (assembly GCA_039030675.1). GTDB lineage: Bacteria > Pseudomonadota > Alphaproteobacteria > Sphingomonadales > CAKZYD01 > CAKZYD01. The sequence goes on from JBCCDR010000311.1 coordinate 1,311, forward strand.
GCGCGAAACACTGCACTGGGCCCAGCGCCTCCATGAGGAAGGCAAATTCGGCCGCTTAGAGCAGCTCATCTTAGAAGTAGGCTTTGGCGAATACTTAGCGCAGATGGAAGGCGGCGTCGCCATGAACCAGGGCGAGACAGTGCGCCCGCGTGATTTGGGCCTGTCCACCGCTGATATTGAGCGCTTCACGGCCCCAGTTGTGACGGACCTGCAAGAGCGCAGCAGTGACACGGCGATCCGCGCTGAACTGGCGGCTCTTATTGGCGATGCGCTTGATACGGGCCATTTCGGCAACCTCGGTCTTGATGAGACCATGGAGATGATTGCGGACCAGTTCCGCCGCTTTGTTGACGAGAAAGTCACGGCACCGGCCCATGAGTGGCACCTGAAAGATGAGCTGATCCCCGACGAGATCATCGCGGAAATGGGTGAGATGGGCGTCTTCGGCCTGACGATTCCTGAGGAATTCGGCGGCTCTGGCCTTGGAAAAATGGCCATGTGCGTGGTCTCTGAAGAGCTGTCACGCGGCTACATCGGCGTTGGCTCTCTTGGCACACGCTCGGAAATCGCCGCTGAATTGATCCTGCTCGGCGGCACGCAAACCCAGAAAGAGCAGTGGCTGCCCAAGCTGGCGTCAGCGGAAATTCTGCCCACCGCTGTCTTCACAGAGCCCAATACCGGCTCTGACCTGGGCTCCTTGCGCACACGGGCGGTGAAGGCGGAGGACGGCGAGACCTATTCCGTCACCGGCAACAAAACATGGATTACCCACGCAGCCCGCACCGACGTGATGACCTTGCTTGCGCGCACAAATCCAGACGCGCCAGGCTATAAAGGCCTGTCCATGTTCCTGGCTGAGAAACCGCGCGGCGACTGCGAGCACCCCTTCCCGGCCGACGGTATGACGGGCGGCGAGATTGAAGTGCTCGGCTACCGGGGCATGAAAGAATATGAGCTCGCCTTTGATGATTTCACCGTGAAATCAGAAAACCTGCTGGGCGGCGAGGAAGGCCAAGGCTTCAAGCAGCTCATGGCTACGTTTGAAAGCGCGCGCATCCAAACGGCAGCGCGCGCGGTTGGCGTGGCGCAAAACGCTTTGGAGCTTGGCCTGCGCTACGGTCTAGACCGCAATCAATTTGGCAAGTCCATCTACGCCTTCCCGCGTGTGGCCGATAAGCTGGCCTGGGCGGCAGTGGAAATCATGATGACCCGCCAACTCACCTATTTCTCCGCGCGCCAGAAAGATTCAGGCAAACGCTGCGACCTGGAAGCGGGTATGGCTAAATTGCTTGCAGCGCGCGTGGCCTGGGCCGCAGCCGACAATGCCGTGCAAGTCCATGGCGGCAATGGATACGCGCTGGAATACACGATTTCTCGCGTGATGTGCGATGCGCGCATTCTCAACGTGTTTGAAGGCGCTGGCGAGATTCAAGCCAATGTGATTGCAAGCCGCTTGCTTGCGAGCGGCACGAACTAGACGCTCAGAGCATAACTAAGGACTCAAAAAGCCCAGCCACTGCTGGGCTTTTTTTATTGCGGAGAAGGCACCTAGCTGACCTCTTCATCCTCAAACAGCTCTGTGTCGATCATCTTCTGCATCCAGCCGCTATAGCGCGCCCCTTTGATGGCAGCGCCTTCAAACAGCCCAGACACATCATCACGCAGCCCCTCGGGCAAGGCAGCGTTGAGCGCGCCCATGTTGTCTTTGAAATGCGCAAGCTTGCGCGTGCCTGGGATGGGGACGATCCAGTCGTCATAGGCCATCGTCCAGGCGATGGCGAGCTGCGCGGGCGTATAGCCATGGTCACGCGCTAACGCATTGAAATCATTCACTGCTTTAAGATTATGCGCAAGCTGGGGGTCGTTAAAGCGCGGCAGATTATTGCGAATGTCGCCGTCTTTGTAGGTGTCTTCATGCACACCATCCGCAAGCAGTCCGCGCCCGACGGGGGAGAAAGCGACAAACCCAATGCCCAGCTCCTTGCAGGCATCAAACACAGCAATTTCCGGATTGCGCACCATGGGAGAATATTCGCTTTGCACAGCGGCAATGGGGTGCTCGGCATGGCCGCGGCGTATGGTCTGCGCGGACATCTCGCTCACGCCAATAGCGCGAATTTTCCCAGCTTTCACCGCATCTCCCAAGGCGCCGACGGATTCTTCGATGGGCACGTCTTTGTCGAGCCGGTGGAGGTAATAGAGATCAATATGGTCCGTGCCCAACTGCCGCAACGATGTCTCAAGCGTCTTGGCAATCGCCTCGGGCCGCCCATCCACGCCGCGCTTGCCCTCATGCACACCCAGGACGCATTTGCTGGCAAGCACAAAGTTATCGCGGCGCGTCATGACGGCTTTACCAAG
>JBCCDR010000312.1:0-3645 GCA_039030675.1 Pseudomonadota bacterium
CACGCGCTGCGTTTTGGGGCCGACCTCGGAAATATAAACAATGCGGCTGTCGAAATAGCCTCTCTCACCGGTAAGCCGCTTATAGACGGCATCAGAAATCAAATGCGCGACGCGCCGCCAATTGCGCACGGGCAGACTATAGCGCAGCCCTGTCAGCTGGCTTTCAGCGAAGACATCCCAAAGGCGGAACTCCACTGTGATGCTGCCATCAGCCGCCACAGTTAAATTTCCGGCCACCAACGCTTCAGCATTGATCGCGCGCCAGACGCTCATCTCTGGGCGGACCTCACCAGGCCGAAGCGAGCGCACGAAGCTCTCCTCGCGAATGGGCGCGAAAAGACCCGAGCGGCGCAAATTTCTGCTGATGACGGAGGCGATCTTGGCGCCCACTTGCGGCGCTGTGCCTTCAACTGTCTCTGCACGGCTGCTGGTCATAAAGGCAGGCACCGCGATGTTAATGGGCTTGGCTGTGCCTTCAGTAATATCAATCTCGAGCTGCGCATGCGCCTTCAGCGGCAGCAGCGCAAAGCAAAGAACGGCAAGAAGGGTGAGGTATCTTTGGGTCATTGGCCTCGGCATCATTTTAAGGACTGCGTCTCTATTGCCTAATTGAGCATTTGGCTCGGGTCAAAATTAAGGCGCAATGATTTCCATTCATCATAGCGCGAACGCGGCAACTCATAGGGCGCGCATCTGCGCACTGCCCGCAGGGCGCTTAACGCAAACGCGTTAAAAGTCGTTTCGTCAGGGCGCTGCATACGCCGCCTGTCGGCAGGGTCAAGCGTTGGCGCGCCGACCAGGGCACCATCAGGGGCCAGCAAAACCGTAACACTCACGCGCATGTTTTGTACGTCTTTGCCGCCCAGGGGCAAGTTCCAGCACTTTGCCACCTGCGAGCGTGCTGCATCGGTGAGGCTCAACGTTTGTTCCGCCTGTGCTTGTTGGTTAGAGCGCCGTTTCTTGCCGAAACTTGCGAACAAGTCATTCTCCAAATCTTCAGGCGTCGCGGCCTCTTCCTTGCTGCGGTCGATGAGTCGTGCCAAGTCAGCCAGTGTTTCCTCCTCATTCACCGACTCTTCCTTTTTCGGCTCTTCTTTCGGCGTTTCAGGCTCTTTTTGTTTTACCTTTTCAGGCTCTGGCTTGGCGACCTTCTCAACCACTTGTTCAGGTGCCACTTCTTTTTCGACCGTCGGGGCCGCCACCTCTTCTTCAACGGGCGCTTCTTTTTTAGGCTGCAGCGCAGGGGCTTCCTCTGGCGTCTCAACCTCGGGCTCTTCCGTCACCGGCGTATTGACGACCGTTTCCTGGCCAATGGCCACCAGATCAACAGCAATGATGGGCGGCATTTTAAAGGGCTCGGGCGCATCCATGAGCGGCAACGTGAACGAAAGGGCTGCCACCACCAGGACATGGAGACCGACGGAGCCAAAAAATGCCGCTGGGTTCATTGCGGCCCGCTTGCATCAACGGGCTTGGTGACCAACGCGACCTTATTAAAGCCGCTCTTATTGATTCGCGAGACAACCTCAATAACGGTGCCATAATCGATGGCATCGTCACCGCGCACATAAATGCGCTCATCGCCATCGCGGGTCCCTAAGATCGCTGTGAGTTTTGTGGTTAGATCATCGAGCTCGACTTGCTCGTCTTCGATAAAGACCTGCCCATCCTTATCGATGCTGATGGTCAGTGGTTTTGTGTCATCCGGCATGGATTGGGCGTCCGCCTTGGGCAAATCCAGCGGCACAGCCAAAGTCAGCAGCGGTGCTGTCACCATGAAGACGATGAGCAAAACCAGCATCACATCCACAAAGGGCGTGACGTTGATCTCAGCGACGGGGCGATAGCGCCGCCCTTTGCCAGAAGCGCCAGCGGATCTCAGCGAGGCGCCCACGGCTTAAGCGCGCGAATCAAGCTGGCGGGAGAAGATAGCCGACAGCTCATCACAAAAGCCGTCTAAGCGCTGGCCATAGCGGTCCAGGTCAGCGCTGAACTTATTATAGGCCGTCACCGCCGGGATTGCGGCGACAAGACCTAAGGCCGTGGCAAACAAAGCCTCCGCGATACCAGGCGCAACAACCGCCAAGGATGTGTTTTGGCTCGCTGCGATGGAGGTGAAGGCATTCATGATGCCCCATACTGTCCCAAACAGGCCGATGAACGGCGCCACAGAGCCCACTGTCGCCAGAAAGCCAAGGCCTTTCTCAAGGCGCTGCATCTCCCGCTGCACGGTCACGCGCATGGTTGTTTCCAGCCGCAGACCAAGCCCCCCTTGGGCGAGTTTGACTTTGGCCTGCCCAGAGCGTTGCCACTCTTCCATGGCCGCTGAAAATGCCTGGGTGAAGGGATGGTTCTTTTGCTTGCCAATCGCCCGGTTGAATTCATCAAGCGTCTCGGTGGAATAAAACTGGTCCTCAAACTTGCCCGCCAAGCGCTTCATCCGCCCGTAGCGCAGCCACTTGTCTAAAATAATGCCCCAGGACCAAATGGAGGAGAGCACCAGCAGCGCCATCACGACCTGCACCACGATATCTGACTGAAGAAAGAGGCCTAAAGGCGACAAATCAGCCGCTTGCCCCCCTAGATTATCAGTCATAACGACGGCTGGTGCGCTGGTTGGCGCGCTCTCAAGTGGCTGGTCCATTCTGCCCCGCTAACTCGATTGAAGGTGGTTACTCAGCGGTGGAGTGGTCGTCCACCAATATGGCCTGAAAAAGGCGGTGCATGTGCTCTGGCACGCGCCGGGGACGCAAGTCAACGCTTAGGAAGACCAAACGTATCTGTGCGCGCACTAAGAGTGTGTATTCTCGCCAAACCTGTTGCTCGAGAGTGCAGCTCACACCCTTTAATTGTCTCAAGGTTGTCTTGATGATCAAACGGTCATCGAGCTGTGCGGGCCGGCGAAAATCCATGGACAAATCCCGCACAGCGAAGGCCGCGTAGGTCTCCGGCTTGTCTCGATCCAACGTCTTCTGGCTTATGCCAAGAACGCGTAGGAATTCCGTGCGCGCCCGCTCAAAGAAATGCAGGTATTGCGCGTGATAGACGATGCCCGAGACATCCGTATCCTGATAGTAGATGCGCAGCGGAAAGTGGTGGATCTTACCCTCAATCCACCCACTCGTCTCATCAGCTGTCATCGCTATCCCCGCCGAAAAGATCCGTTTGAGAGGGCGCCGTCTTCGGTGCCGTCAGGCCGATGGCTGACCAGCCGCGCGGGCCGAGCATGCGGCCACGCGGTGTGCGTTGGACGAAGGCATTTTGCAGGAGATATGGCTCGATGATGTCTTCTATGGCATCGCGCGGCTCGGCCAGCGCCGCGGCCAATGTCTCAATGCCGACAGGCCCGCCCGTGTAGGTCTCGCCGATGCATCGCATGTAGCGATGGTCCATGGCGTCGAGCCCGCTGCGGTCGACTTCTAACCGGGTCAGAGCATTGTCAGCGACCTCTGACGTAACTTGGGTGGCGCCAGAGACAGCTGCAAAATCACGCACCCGCCGAAGCAAGCGTCCGGCAATCCGCGGCGTGCCGCGCGCTCTTTTTGCAATCTCACGCGCGCCATCGGGCACCATATCAATGCCAAGGACTGATGCGCCGCGCAGCACGACCCTTTCTAGCTCATCAACGGTATAAAAGTTGAGACG
>JBCCDR010000313.1:0-3644 GCA_039030675.1 Pseudomonadota bacterium
GAGCTGCGCCTGGCCGCGCACCTGGCCTGGCCTATACAAAAATCGCCCGCCAACCATATCGCCGTAGGCCGGCCAGGTGGGCCAGCCGGCAAGCGCATGATGCATAAACAGGATGGGCCCACCCGCCTCAGCGCGGGCCACGACCGCCGCTTTGAAGGCATGGCTGGGCTCTACAAACGTGACCCCATCCGCGCCGCCGAAGACATAGCCAGGCATATCGTAGAAAACCCACAGGCCGTAGTCATCACCGAGCCCTGCGCCAATAAAGGCTTCGGCCGCCGGATGCTCGACGTGCGTCACGTCCAAAGCGGCAAAACTCTCCATCCATTCAAAGAACGGCCCCTTTTCAAAGGGGTGCCCTTTGGTGACCAGGAGTGTCTTTGTTTGCGTCACACGCGTTCCGGCGCAATTTGCAGGACCAACTTGCCGTCATGGTCCCCGGTAAAGAGGCGCGTGAAGGAGGTGAGGAAATTCTCAATGCCCTCATCCACATGCTCTTTAAAGACAAGTTTGTCGGCCGAAATCCATGCAGCCATTTGCGTGATGCCCTCAGGGAATTGCGGCACAAAATCGCGGATTAAGAAGCCTTTCATATGGGCCGTCTTGGCAATCACTTGCCAGAGATTGGTTGGCCCAGGCACAGGCTCGGTCGCGTTATACTGGCTGATCATGCCGCACATGGGGATGCGGGCATGGTCATTAATGTTGGCCAGCGCCGCATCCAAGATATCGCCGCCAACGTTGTCGAAATAGACATCAACGCCATCAGGACAGGCCGCTGCGATATCAGCTGTCAGCGCTGCCAAGTCTTTGCCGCGATAGTCGACGGCGGCGTCAAACCCAAAGGAATCAACCAATCGGGCGCATTTCTCAGGCCCGCCAGCAATGCCGACCGCGCGGCAGCCTTGGAGCTTTGCGATCTGGCCCACCAGCGATCCGACAGCGCCTGCTGCGCCAGACACGAGGACCGTTTCACCTTCTTTTGGCTCGCCAACATTAAGCAAACCAAAATAGGCGGTGAGGCCAACAGCGCCGAGCACGCTGAGATAGTTGGTGAGCGCGGGAACGATGGAGGGGTCCACTTTGTTGGTGAAGCCTCCAGCATCGGCAACGCTATATTCCTCAACGCCGGTTAAGGCGACCACATAGTCACCCTCAGCAAAGTCAGGATGATTGGACCGCGCGACCTGACCGATGGTGGTGCTGCGAATGGGCTCACCCAGGCCAATGGGCGGGAAATAGCTCTCTGCGTCATCCATCCAGCCACGAATGGCGGGGTCCAAAGAGCAGTAAATGTTGCGAATAAGCAGCTGCCCGTCGCCGGGCACTGGCACGGGGTGGTCCACCCAGTCAAAATCGTCTTGAACGGGCTGGCCCACGGGCCGGCGTTTCAGCAGAACGCGTTTATTTGGCATAACTCTTAGGTCCTTTAATCAACGCCGCGGCCGCCATCGACGACAAAAGCGGTTCCGGTTACGTAGCTGCTGTCATCGCTGGCGAGGAACAAAGCAGCTTCGGCAATGTCGATGGCTTCGCCAACCGTTTGCAGGGCATTGCCGTCCATGGCAAAGGCGCGCACTTCATCGCTCTCGCCATATTCCCCGGTAATCATCTCCGTCCAGATCACGCCGGGGTTGATGGAGTTGACGCGGATGGGCGGATCATAGCGTGCGCCTTCTGCGGCGGCGACCTTGGCGATCTGGGTAACTGCTGCCTTAGAGGCGCAGTAAGCCGTGCAATCATCCAGCCCGATCAGTCCTGCCAAGGACGACATGGTCATGATGCGGCCGGCAATCTTGTTTTTGCGCATATGGGCCAGCGTGTATTTCAGCCCCAAAAACGTGGCATCAACATTCACCGACCACAGCCAATTAAAGTCCTCAATGCTCGTGTCCGGCAGAGAGCGGGAAAAGAAAGCCCCGGCGTTGTGCACGGCAATATCGAGCACGCCTGTCTTTTCATCAATGAAGGCAAAGAGCGCCTGCCAATCCGCTTCGCTGGTGATGTCTTGGCGAAAGAACAGCGCCTGGCCACCCTCTTGCGCAATCAGGTCACATGTTTTCGCGCCCTGTTCTTTATTCCTGCCCGTCGCGATGATCGTCGCGCCTTCACGCGCGAACAAGCAGGCAATCTCGCGGCCGATACCTGATGTGGCGCCGGTGACCAGCGCGATTTGCCCCTCAAGGCTGCGGTGCTCGCTCATATGTCGCTCCATCCGCCATCCACATGGATGGTCGCACCTGTCGTGAACTTTGATTTGTCGGAGGCCAGATGCACGACCGCTTTCGCAATCTCTGATTTCTGGCCATGGCGCTGCAAAGGAATGACGGCTAAGGGACTGTGGTCACGCTCCTCCCAGGGAACGTCGCTCACGCCCTCTGTCATAGGCGTACGCACCGGGCCGGGCGCAACAGCGTTGACGCGGATGAAGTCACCTTTGCGGCCCATTTCAACAGCCAGTGCTTTTGTCAGGTTCTTCAAAGCGCCCTTAGATGTGCTGTATGCACAGCTGCCAGGAATGACGCGTTCCGCAGCAACAGAGGTCATGTTGATGATGGATGCGTAGGCCGGCTCCGGTGACGCTGCTTTGCGTGCTGCCTCAATGAACATTTTGCTGCCTGCAAAAGGCGCGAGCAAATTAATGGCATTCGTGCGCTGAAAGCGCTCCAACGTCATTTGCGAGAATGACGCTAAGTCGGCAATGCCGGCATTGTTGACAAGCACATGGCAGGGCGCGTCCCCAAAGGCTCTGCTGATGACTTTCGACCAGTCGTCCGGATTGGTGACATCATGGGCAATCGCCTCAAAATGACCTTGCGGTAGAGCGCTGCGGGTTTCCTCAAGGCCTTGCTCATTCAGGTCGGTGCCAATCACATAGGCCCCGTGCTGTGCGAAATGCGTTGCGATTTCGCGCCCAATTCCAGATGCCGCGCCGGTGATAATGGCGCGTTTGCCATCAAGCATGAAGGCGTCTCCTCAATTGTCGTCTTCAGTGTCGTGGGAGGCGGGAATAACATAAACCGTGCCGCCCTCCACTTCTGTTTGATAGGTTTTGATGCCTTTGACTGCCGGCGCTGTGCAGTGCTTGCCCGTTTGCAAGTCAAAACGAGCGCCATGGTGCGGGCACATTAGCGTAGCTCCACGCACGCGCGCGCCCTCAAGGGATTTGAGCGCGTGGGAGCACCTGCCCTCAAAGCCGTAAACCTGCTCGGCAACACGGCACAATGCAACGCGCTCACCGCCAACCTCTTTGACGCTGGCGACCCGCTCTTCAAGCTCGGATAGCTGACAGACAGCAATGCGTTCACCCATGCGGCTTATACACCTCAACCAGACACCACGCTGTTTCACCCTGCTTGCCTGGAAAAAACAACCGACTCAAAATGATGGCTGTCTTCTTTCCAACGCATCGCTGAGCAGCCTGTCGCCTTGCAGCGCAAAAAACATGTGCAGCGCAGCATTCCTTCAATTTTGAAACAATCCTAAGGAACGCAGCAACGCATGAAATTGAAACAGACTTTTCAAAGGGGTCTTGGTTAGACACTGCCTGAGCCTTTGTATTTTCAGAAAGATTCAAAAAAAGTTGCTGCGACGCACAAAAAACATACCTGACTGTTTGTTTTTTGAGAAATCCCATGTTAGCA
>JBCCDR010000314.1:0-3638 GCA_039030675.1 Pseudomonadota bacterium
TGGAAATGCGGATATAGCCAACTGTCTCATCTTCAATGCGGTGCCGCACAGAGCGCACCTGGATGGTGTCGCGGATGATGGTGACGTCAAAGGGTGCTGGCGTATCTTCGCGCATGATGGTCACGGTGATCGGCTCGCCGACCTCGCCGCGCATCAGTTTAAGCGCTTCAGCCAGGCTCATGCCATAGACCTGGTCGCCATCAATGTGGGTGATGAAGTCGCCGCCTTCCAGGCCCGCTTTTGCCGCCGGCGTGTCGTCAATCGGCGCGATGACTTTGACCAGGCCATCTTCCATGGTGACTTCAATGCCAAGACCGCCGAACTGGCCGGAGGTCTGCATCTGCATGTTCTCAACGCTTTCCGGGCCCATATAGCTGGAGTGCGGGTCAAGGGAGGAGAGCATGCCATTGATGGCTGCTTCTACCATCTCGCTATCGTCGACGTTCTCGACATACTCATCACGCACGCGCTCATAGACTTGCACCAGCTGATCCCACTGGCGGTAGGTCTCCGCTGATTTGCTGCTTGCGTTGCTCACATTGGAATAAATGGCCGCTGCAACAGCTAAAGCTGAAAAGGTCGGCAAAACAAAACGTTTCATCTTGAACTCGTCTCCAAACTGGCGAGCAGCCAGGGTGATGGGTCTAGGGAGCGGCCATTGCGTTGCAGCTCCAAGTATAGAAGCGGCAAACCTAACGGATTGTTAGGGATCGGTCGCTGCGCCCGTTGGTCGCCCATCAGTCCTATCGGTTCTCCACTTACCACATATTGACCCACACGAACATCGCTTCGTTTGAGCCCAGCAATGACGGAATGATAGCCTTCACTGTGCTCAATGATCAAGAGACGCCCATAGCTCCTGAACGTGTTTGCAAACACAACTTGGCCATCATAAGGCGCAATCACCTGTGCATTGGGCCTTGCAGCAACCCAAAGGCCCTGACTCTTAACGCCGTCAAAGGGTTTCCCGTACGCGCCGACGATGGTGCCGCTTACAGGAAGCGGCATTTGGCCACGTGATTCGCTGAACAGCTGCTTTGGTTTTTGGAAGGCATAGCTGGGCGGCGCGGCCGGTTTGGGAACAGGGCGCGGCGCTGCGGCGACTTTGGCGCGCTCCTCGCGTAATTTATCAAGCAAGCCGCCTAAGGTCTTTGCTTCCCCTGCCAGCTTGGCAATGCGTTCGGCTTCTGCCTGAGCGTCCGCAGAGAGTTGTTTGCGCCTGGCTTTGCGCTTGTCCTGCGCGTCTTCTAAATCCCTGCGGCTATCGGACAGGGCTGCCAGCTGGACCTGATAGGTCCCTTTTGTGGTCTCCAAGCGGGTTTTGATGACTTTCAGCGTGGCCAAATCTGAGCGGATCAGGGCGGCTTGCTCATTCAGCACCGGCACGACGGAGGAGAGCAGTGCGGCACTACGGCCAGTTTCTTGCGCGCTCACGGGCCGCAGGAACACCAGCGACGAGGGCTGCCTGCTCAGCTTTTGCATGGCTGCGAGGGTCTGGCCTAAGTCTTTGCGCTTGGTTTCTAGCGCGCTGCGCTGCTCTTCGAGCTCATCTTCCAAAGCATCCAGTTCCAGTTCAACGCGGCCGAGCGCGCTTTCCTGGCTTTGGATCTCTTTGGCCAGCTTCACCATCTTTTGCGTGAGCGCGTCGATCTCCTCTGAGATCTTACGGGCTTCTTCTTCTAGCTGCGCGCGGCGTTTCTTAGCCGCTTTCATGGCCTCTTCGATGCTGACCAGATCGGCCTGATTGGGCTCTGTCTGGGCAAGCGCAAGTGGGCAGGTGACCACGACGGACAGGGCGATCAGGAAACCGCGCAGCACCCGCTAGCCCTCTCTATGATAGGGGTGGCCAGCATCAATGGCGGCTGCCCGGTAGAGCTGCTCAGCCAGCATCACGCGCACCAACCGGTGCGGCCATGTCAGTGTGCCGAAAGAGAAACAGTGATCAGAGCGTTTGCGCACGCTGTCATCTAGTCCATCTGGGCCGCCAATTGCAAAGCAAACTGGCCGTGCTTGATCTTCAAAGCGTGCAAGCGTCTGGGCGAAACCCAGGCTCGACATCGCCTTGCCGCGTTCATCAAGGGAGATAAGGGCAGCGTCGTCGCCGCATTTGCTGAAGATTTGGTCTGCATCCCAGCGTTTTCGGCTGTTATCGCTTGGCGCTTTGCGGTCGTCTATTTCGACCATGGTCAGGCGCCAGCGGTTATGCAGAGAGGAGAATTGGTTGGCATAATGCTGGGCCAGCTCAGCCTCAGGGCCACGCCCCATGCGGCCGATAGCGATGACGGAGATTTTGAGCACGGCAAAGCAGCCTCAAAGCATGGGCGTGCGCTGGCGCGTGCCAGCCCTCGCGAGGCGTCAGGCTGTGGCCGTGGTTTCCGGCTCAGCCCACATTTTTTCCAGATTGTAGAATGTGCGCACTTCCGGCCGGAAGAGGTGAACAATCACTTCGCCAAAATCGATCAAAACCCAATCCGCCTGGGGCAAGCCTTCAACGGCCAAACGGTTGAGGCCCTTGTTTTTTGCCTCGCGCGTGAGCCGATCGCATAGCGCAGCAACCTGACGGTTCGACCGGCCCGACGCAATAATCATCGCGTCCGCAAAGCTGGACTTTCCATTCAGGTCGATTGTGAGGATCTCTTCGGCTTTCCCATCTTCTAAATGCCCGCGAATGAACTCGATCAAGGCGGCGCCTTCAAGATGGTCATCAAAGTGTGTGAGCGCAGCCGTGTTATCGCCTAGCGCTGTGCCAGTTTGGCTTGTTGCCTCTGGCGTCACGGATGTGACGTTCAATCCAATCTCCTTAATTGGCCTCGTAATGCGTCTGAGACTAACACAAGTCTAATCGCTTTCAAACCCTTGCGAAACGGGCGCGTCAGCCCAATGCGGCATGCGCGCACGAATGGCCGTGGCGCTTGCGGGATGCAGCGGTCCGCGCAAAAATACCCAGGCCGGGCCCGTGCGCGTACGCAGGAGATTGGTTTGTTGGCTGCCCAGCCGGTAGCAGGCAAAGCGCCGCGCGGCGGGGCTAGACAGGGCTTTGAGCGCATATCCAGGCCGATCAACCACGGCGATGGGCAGCATATGGAAAATCTCCTGCCAGCCCTCCCAGCGATGAAAGCCCATGAGATTGTCAGCACCCATCACCCAGATAAAGCGCGTGCGCGGATGGAGTGCTTGCAGCTTTGCAATGGTCTCGACCGAATAGCGGGACCCAAGCGCATCCTCAATCGCGGTTGCAAATAGTTTAGGGTGGTCATCGATAAGCGCACGTGCGCGCTTAAGGCGGGGGCCAAGGGCGGCCATATCATCAGCGTGTTTGAGTGGATTAAGCGGGCTGACCAGCCACCATAGCGCATCGAGTTTCAAATGGCGCAGTGCGCGCAGGCTGACATGCAGGTGGCCTTGGTGCGCGGGGTTGAAAGAGCCGCCATAGAGCCCCACCACCCGGCCTGCCCAGCGCGCTGAGCGCGCAAGAAAAGGCTGATGAAGGGGGAGCAAGGCTGCAGAGTATCCAGTTATGGCCGCGTCTGGCCAGACCCGCGGACTTGGTATTTATAGGTCGTCAGCTGTTCGACGCCGACGGGCCCGCGCGCATGCATGCGCCCCGTGGAGATACCGATCTCAGCGCCCATGCCAAA
>JBCCDR010000315.1:0-3635 GCA_039030675.1 Pseudomonadota bacterium
CGATACGCAGCAATTCTCCACTCGCCCCGGCAGCAATCGCTTTGAACGTCGTGTGGCGAATGTGGTCTAAATCCACCGCGATATCGGCTGCAAAAACGCGGCCGGCCTCTGTGAGCGCGACGCGCCGCCCAAGGCGAAGAAACAGTGCTGTGCCGATCACCTCTTCCAGCTCTTTGACCTGCCGGCTAATCGCACTCTGCGTCAAATGCAGCTCCTGCGCTGCCAGCGTAAAGCTCTGATGGCGTGCAGCACATTCAAAACTGCGCAGTAAAGCGAGAGATGGGAGATAGTTTTTGCGGATATCCATGCGCGCACCCTAAATGAGTTTTACTCATTCAAACAGAAGGAATGCGTGATTTTCGCATATACTAACTCTTGCTAGGCTGCAGACATCAAATGGAGGGGATGAAGGGATAACCCATGCGCAAAATAGCGGTTCTCGGGCTTGGTAAAGTGGGCGCGCTCGCTGCAGACTTACTGCATGAAGCTGGCTTTGACGTGACGGGCTTTGACCTGCATGGCGGCGAAGGGGCGCCCTATGTCATCAAGACGCTGGACGTCTCGTCAACGAGCGCACTTGAGGCCACCTTCGGGCCTCAGGATGCGGTGCTGTCCTGCCTGCCCTATCACCTCAACATGGGCGTTGCTGACGCCGCGCACGCCGCAGGCATCCATTACTTCGACCTCACTGAAGATGTGCCAACGACCAATCACATCATCGACCTCAGCAAGACGGCGAAGGGTCTCATGGCGCCTCAATGCGGTCTTGCGCCTGGGTTTGTGGGCATTGTTGGCGCTGACCTGATCAATCAGTTTGATGCGTGCCGCAGTTGCCGTATGCGCGTCGGCGCCTTGCCGCAACACCCCACAGGCTTGCTGGGCTACGCCTTCAATTGGTCGCCAGAAGGCGTCGTGAATGAATATCTCAATGACTGTGAAGTCATTGAGGAAGGCCAGCGCAAAATGGTGTCCTCGCTGGAATGGCGCGAGAAGATCTTCATCGATGGCATGGAGCTTGAAGCCTTCACCACCTCCGGCGGGCTCGGCACCATGTGCGATACGTATTTGGGAAAAGTCGCTAACCTTGACTATAAAACCATGCGCTATCCCGGCCACATGGACCTTATGAATTTCTTCTTCCATGAGCTACTCATGCGAGAAGACCGCGCCAAAGCCGGCGAGATCCTCGTCAACGCCAAGCCACCCGTGGATGAAGACATCGTCTACGTTCACGTGTCAGCGGAAGGCATAACGGACGGCCGCCTCAATCGGATAGAGTTTGTGCGCGGCTATAAACCAATTGAAGCGGCTGGAAAGATGCGCACGGCCATTGCCTGGACAACCGCCGGCTCTGTCGTGGGCATCATCGAGATGGTGCGCGACGGAAAGCTGCCTGGCCAAGGTTTCTTGCGCCAAGAAGACGTGCCGCTCGCCGACTTTCTAGAAACGCGGACGGGCGGACTCTATAACCACGGCTAGAGTCCAACTTTGGATCTTCGCAGCCTACCTCAATGGCGCACGAACAGAGCGACGCTCGGACATTGCATCGTCAGCAGCAAAGAGGCTGAAAGCTGGCTTCCTGCGGTGTACGCGGCAACGATGCATTGCGACTTGAGCCGGCGGCTTGCTTTGCTGGGCTATGTCACGCGCGCGGGCGCGCATGGCTTCAAGGTCGGCTTGGCGCCATACATTGCCTCGCTTAACCACAGCGAACGGCTGGCGCAGCGTCGACATGTTTTCAAGCGGATTGTCTTTGACGATGAGCACATTTGCGGCCTTGCCAATTGACACGGAGCCTTCTTCGTTCGCACGGCCCATAAACTGGGCTGGCGTGAGTGTTGCCGCTTTCAGAATGTCCAGCGCTGGAATGCCGGCTTGCTTGAAAAAAGCCATCTCACGGTAAACGCTGAAACCGGGGAAGATTGCTGTATCACCTGCGTCCGTGCCAATCATCAGCGGCACACCGGCCTCATGAGCCAATCGGGTGACTTTAAGGCCGTGCGCTAGAAACGCCTTAAAGGCCTGCTTCTCCTCGGGCGGGAGCGTGCCATAGTCTGTAAAATCTTCCTCCCAATCTGCCGTGGCCCAACCGGGGATATAAGCCATCGGCAGCGAGGCTTCGTAGTCTGGTTCCCTTGCGCGGGCGTCCATCTCTCGCGTTACGTGGGTCGGCACATAGTGCATATCGGCGTCGCGCATGGCCTGCAAATGGGAGGCACACCGCGCATCGTCAAAACCGGCCACAACACCGCGCAAAAAGTCGGGGTCGTTGCGTCGCTGCGCTACAGCGCGGTACGCATCCGGGTCAGCCTCAGCGGCATTGGCGTCAGCCCTTAGTTTTGGGCCTAAAGCACTGCAATCAAACGGCAGCATGCGCGCATGCTCAAGCGAGCGCATACCGGCCTTCGCTGCTTGCGCCACGGTCACTGCAAAAGAGACATGCCCCCCTACCGCGACACCGCGTTCGTCAGCAAAGGCGGTCAGGGTATTGAGATCGCTCGCGAGCAAGCCATTATAAGGCTTAAGAAAATCCGCTCCGCGCTCTTCCAGATTATACGCAGCTGCGATGGAGGCATCTTGCCCATAGCCAATGCCCACTTCCCATTCCGGAGCAATCTCAACCTGTTGCCAATCGGCAGGAGAAATTTCCCGTTGATGCTGAATAATCGCCCCTGCATGGGCCGCAATTTCCGGGGCCGGGATTGCATTGTCCGCCCACCGCATCTTCAGTGCAGCGATGTCGTCACCGCTAAAGTTGTTGCCCATATCACGCACGAACAGAACACCGTGCGCGGCATAAAGCAGGGCTTCAATCTCTTGAAGCTCTGGATGGGAGAACAAATGCATGTGCATGTCCCACAACGCAGGCAGCATATATCCGCCCGCGCCATCTAAGATGACTTCAGCGCGCACAGCGGCGTCGGCGGGCAGGATTTTCGTGATTTTGCCCTTGTCTACAAGGACGGAAGAACGAGGGGAGAGTGCCGTTTGAGCGCTCCCGGCCGTCACATCGACGATATACACGTTGGTGATCGCGAGGTCAGCGGTCGGTTGGGGTTTATGGGCGCATGCGCCGAGCCATAACCCGGCGGCAAGCAGCACAAGGAGGTGGCGGGCCACGCTTAACCCCCAAGCAGGTTAAAGACCAGAACGCCTAAAAACGTTCCCGTCGCATAGCCAAACAAGCCAGTGAGCAGCCCCGGCGTGACCAGATGGGTCCACCCGCGACTGGCCGCCAAAGCTGCTGCGGTTGTCGGGCCGAGAATACATGCATTGGACGCGGTGATGGTCTCAGCAAGTGACAAGTTCATGAGCTTCGCCAGCGGGAAAAGCAAGACGGCGTGAATGACCACGATAATCGTTGCGAACACCATCACTGTCGGCGCGACGGACACTAAGGTCATGAAGTCTGCGGTAGCGCCGATGGCAGCAAAAAACAGAAAGGCCAGAAACAGTCCCAAGTTGAAGCTGCCTCGAAGCGCTTCGATTTGCTTGCGCGCCACGAGACCAGGGAGGAACGAGAACAGGGTTACAAATAAGATGCCGTAGCTAGACACGCCGAGCGCGCTTGCAACGGCATAGCCACTGGCGGCTATTACACAAGCGATCATGGTGAGCGCGGCTATGTCAAACAG
>JBCCDR010000316.1:0-3622 GCA_039030675.1 Pseudomonadota bacterium
GATCTGGCTCGTCAACGGCTACCAGCCCGGCCCGCTGGCTGAAGGCGCGATTGTCTCAGACGTGGGCTCCGTCAAAACCAGCGTGGCTGAGGCATTCAAGGCATTGCCCGCCCATGTTCATGCCATTCCCGCGCACCCCGTGGCCGGCACGGAGCAAAGCGGGCCGGAAGCCGGCTTTGCGACGCTGTTTAAAGATCGCTGGTGCATCCTCACCCCGCCTGCAGGCGTCGATGCAGAGGCGCTCGCGAAGCTGTCTGCCTTCTGGCAGGCCTTGGGCGCCAATGTGGAGGAGATGACGCCTGCGCATCATGACTTGGTGCTCGCCATCACCAGCCATGTGCCGCACCTGATTGCCTATAACATCGTGGGAACCGCCTCGGATTTGGAGGCAGTCACCCAGTCTGAAGTCATCAAATATTCCGCCGGCGGCTTTCGTGATTTCACGCGGATCGCCGCCTCTGACCCCACCATGTGGCGCGATGTGTTCCTCAATAACAAAGACGCGGTGCTGGAGATGCTGGGCCGCTTCAGCGAAGACTTAACGGCTTTGCAACGCGCCATCCGCTGGGGCGATGGGGACGCCTTGTTCAACCTGTTCAGCCGCACGCGGGCGATCCGCCGCAACATCATCGATGCCGGCCAGGAAACCGGCGAAGCAGATTTCGGCCGCGACCACAGCGCTGATAGCTAAACCATGGAATACGGCAAAGCCTTCGCAGCCCTCATGCGCATGGATGAGGCGGCCTGGGCGCGCCATGCCAACCCGTGGAGTGGCTGGACACGCATTGCCACAATGCCTGTGTTGACGCTGGCGATTTGGTCGCGCGTTTGGATTGGCTCTTGGGCGTTGCTGCCGTGCGCTGCTTTAGTGGTTTGGATTTGGCTCAACCCGCGCTTGTTTCCGCCTATTGCCTCAAAACAGGCCTGGGTCACCAAAGGCGTTTGGGGCGAGAAGCTCTGGCTGGAGATGCCGCGCGCCCAGCTGCCGCGCCAGCACCGGCGGTTGTGCGATATGCTCAATGCGCTGGCTGGTCTTGCGCTGCTGCCTTATGCGTGGGGCCTGTGGCACTTACAGCTTTGGCCCACCGTATTTGGTTTGTGCCTTACGATCCTGGCAAAGCTTTGGTTCATTGACCGCTGCGTCTGGCTGTATGAGGCGGTTAACGCTGGCTCTCTTCCGGGGGAATGACGGGGCCGAGCGCTACCAAAGGAGCAGGGCCCAAGCGCACAATGCCTTTGTCGATGTCGAAGGGCAGCGCCACTGCATCCTCAGCCTTTTTGCCGGTCCGCAAGAGGCGCAGGGTCATGAGGGCGGCTTCTTCCACCTGCGGTCCCAAGGCGCCCGTCTTGTCGAGCGCATAGGTGAGGGCAGCGAGGCCTTTGATGTTCGCTGTCAGGGTGCCTTTGACTTTGCCTTCACCATCGAGCGTAAAACTGCCCATACCGCTATCGAGCGTCACATCGCCCCACTGGCCGGTGAGTTTGCGCACGTCTACTTTGCCGGTTTGTGATTGCCACATGCGCAGGCCTTGCGGCGTGAGGGGCATATAGCTGGGGATGGTGATGCCCAGGCCTATCTCGCCTGCCTCAAGGCTTGCCGGCAAGGGCTCGGTGTCCCTGTTTGGCAAGGTGAGCTGGGTGAATTGCACATTGGTTTGTAGGCGCTCGGCGGCTTGGCCATCGGGCGCGCGGCGGCCTTCTATGGGCCAGCCTAAGTGAAACTGGAGTTGCTTGGCTGTAAAGTCGCCTAGAGCGAAGAGCTTGGATTGCCCGCGCGGCTGGTCAATCACGGCTGAGAAGCGCGCCAGCGCTCCGTCTGCGATGCGGATGGATGTTTGCATCGCTGGTGCTTCAAAGGCAAAGGTCAGCTCGCCTGTGCGCCCTTGCGGCAAGGGGCTGGCCATCGCCGCTGCGACCTTTGGCGAATCCACATAGAGCAAACTTAAATCCGTGCTGAGCAGTTGGCGCAGCAGCACAGCTTGGTCCGCTTCCACGGCAAAGCTCAGCAGTGGGTCGGTGCGGGCGACGCGCACGCGCGTGTAGTGTGCTTCTAAGCGGAAGGGAAAGCCTTTGATGGTGCGCGTCTCATACTGGATGTCGAAGCCTAAGCGCGCGGCCTGCGCTTCCAGCGCCGGCAAGGCCGCTTCAAAACGGCTCTTGAAGAAAAACCACTGGCCCACCACAAAGGCGATGAGCAAGACAATAGCGAGGATGAGAATTCGCGGCTGGATACGCATGGGGGCTCAATGGCAGACTTAAGCGCTGATGCCAACGGGCAAAAGCGCCCAGCGGGCGTCCATGCCGATGGGCGCCTCTGGGTGTTTGCCTATGGCTCGCTCATCTGGCGCCCGGAGTTCCCGGTCACCAGCAGCCACCGGGCGCGCGTGCATGGCTATCACCGCGATTTTTGCCTGCATTCGGTTGAGCACCGCGGTACGCCAGAGCGCTCCGGCCTGGTGCTCGGTCTTGCGCCAGGCGGGGCCTGCCTTGGCGTTGTGTTTGAAGTCGCTGCTGACGCAGCGCTGCAAGCGGTTGAAGATTTAGACACCCGCGAGCTGGCAACCACCGCCTACATCCCCCGCACGGTGACAGCGCTGACGGCCAGCGGACCGGTCAAGGCGCGCACCTATGTGTGTGACCGCGCCCATTGGCAATATGCCGGCCGTCTCACCGTAGCTGAGGCCACCGGGCGCATCGTCGGCGCCAAAGGGCGCTACGGTGCCAATGAAGACTATGTGTCCCAAACCCTCAAAGCGCTGCGCGACCGCGGCATTCATGATGCGCGTTTAGAAGCCATTGGCGCTGCGGTCGCAAACGCGCGCTAAAAGCCGCTATTTCCCGCTGGCGGCCTCGGCTGAAAAGCCCTTGTCTGCGTCAGGGGCCTCTTGCAAGCGGCGGATGTCGGCTAGGTCTTGCGGCGGTGCTTTCCAGAGCTTGGCGTCTGCCTCGATGTAGCGGCGGAATTGCTTGGGCACGTCTTTGAAGTTTTCCACGCGCCAAGACACCATGTGCATGATGGAAGGCCCCCCGCCGGCCCATTTCGGTGCTGCGCCATAGCGCGCCCAGCTGAGCTGGTGGCGCTCGCCTTTGGTGCCTTTCGGCTGGATGAAGAAATCATAATTCTCCCAAGCCTGATAGCGCGCTGGCGTGTTGGGGATGGCGAAATCGAGGAACAGCGGGGCCGTATAGACCAGCGTGCCGTCGATCTCTTTCACAGACATGCCGCGGCTCGGGCCGATGGTGCGCACGCCTTTGCCCGCACCTTGCTCCACCGTCGTTTCCATATCATCGCCCACGAGCTCATAGGTGATGAACTGGTAGGGATAGGCGATGGGTTCGACCGCATTGCCTTCATAGGTTTTCAGGACTTCATTGGTCTCAGGGTCGCGGAAAATATAGGTCTTGCGGGAATATTGCTGGACCTTGCTGTCGCTCACGCGCTGCGAGCGGGCGGTGTCATAGCCTTCCATGGTGAACAGCACCTCGCCAGAGGGGTACGCGCGCACTGTGCCGATGGAATACCAATAGACGGGCTCACCTGAGCCTGTGCGGGCCTCTACAAAGGCGTCGAAATTCTCTTGCGTAAAGTCGCCCGCAAGGGCGGGGGCTGCCCACAGGGCCA
>JBCCDR010000317.1:0-3607 GCA_039030675.1 Pseudomonadota bacterium
ACTTCGCGAGGCATACTAAGGCAAAAGGAAACTTGGTTTCTAATACTTAGGGAGGGTAAAAAAATCGGTATAGGCGAGTGTGGGCTATTTAGGGTTGAGCAATTCCGTCAGTGCAAATCCCCCATGCCTCTCCATCTGGGTCACGCCAATCAACTGCAACATGAAAGCTATCACCACCAGCACAGAGGCAGTCGCAAACCAGAGCCGTCACCATGGAATGACACGTGTCAAAGATAGGGTCATCTTTACTCTTCGCATCGATCAGCGGGAAGATGCTGTATGCTTTCATCCTCTTTTAATGGATCAATTCAGCATCGTCTGCAATGGGCTCAAAACGGACCCTGGGAAACCAGAAGACCGGCTAGGTGATCGTATCAGCGTTGTCGATCACCAGATTCGCTCCCGTCATAAATTTTGACTCTTCACTCGCCAAATAGAGCACCAGATCGGCCACATCGCGTGGCTCGCCCATGCCGTATTCATTGCCGTCTTTAAAGCCGGGTGCGTCTGGCTTGGCGACGGCCAAGGCGTCAATCACCATGGGCGTGACGACATTACCGGGGGCGATGGAGTTGCAGCGGATGCCGTAGCGCTGCTCTTTGCAGTGGACTGCGATAGAGCGCGTCATGGCGATAATGCCGCCTTTGGCCGCCGCATAAGCGGGGATGAGGGCCATGCCTTTTATGCCGCCGATGGAGGCGATGTTGATGATGGAGGCATCGCCGCCTCTAGTCATTTTGGGGATGGCGGTTTTGCAGCCCAGAAACGCGCCTTTGAGCATCACGTCCAGCTCTAGCTGAAAGTCGTCCTCCGGCATCTCCTCAACGTTTGCGAAATGCACCAGGCCGGCGTTGTTCACCAGGATATCGAGCTTGCCAAAATGCGCGATGGTTTGATCCACAACAGCCTCCCAGCGCGCGGCAGAGCGGACATCGTGATTGATGTAGAGTGCGTTCTCGCCAATCTCTGCAGCGACGGCTTGGCCCATCTCATCTTGGATATCCGTGAGCACCACTTTCGCGCCCTCGCCCGCCAGCACACGGGCATCCTCCGCGCCCAGTCCTGATGCGGCGCCTGTGATGATGGCTACTTTATCTTCAACACGGCCCATGGCGTGCCTCCCCACGATGTTATGTGCGCTTAGGCTAGGGCCAAACTGCTCGAAAAGCAGCTCAGCTTATTAAGAGCCAGTGGCCACGGCGCTGCGCACAAAGACTGGCAAAACAGACCAAACAACCAGCGCTGCGTAATAGGCGAGCGGAGAGATGAGCCCCCACCAGGTGGACGCGAGCATGCCCGCCACCATGATCACATGGGCGAGGAAGGCCCAGACGATGCTGGCGAAGATAGCCTGGCGCCGCACGGGAAGAAGCCGAAACGTTGCGATGGCC
Source organism: Pseudomonadota bacterium (assembly GCA_039030675.1). Lineage (GTDB taxonomy): Bacteria > Pseudomonadota > Alphaproteobacteria > Sphingomonadales > CAKZYD01 > CAKZYD01. The sequence goes on from JBCCDR010000317.1 coordinate 1,392, forward strand.
GCCGGAAAGAAAACAACCACCGATGTGAGCAGTCCGGGGTTATAGCGCCAAAACACAATGCCGGCTATGATGTGCGATATCGCATTCACCTGCACAATCGCAGCCATGGCGAGAACGGTGAAGAGCCGGCGTTCACCTTGCCACACGGCAAGCGCCCCCACGAGCCAAACCAGGCTTGTGTTGATCACGAACACCGCTTGCGTGGTGAGCGGGCCTGGCCGATCCGCCGGCGCGCCGGTGGCCGCATGGACTATGGCGTTCACGCTGCCCTGAAAGGCATAGACCGCGCCTGTGAGATCGACCCAATGCTCCTCAAATTGGTGGAGGATGTAGGCGCTCAGCAGCCATAACGCCAAGCTGCGCGGATCTTTTGACAAGACGCTGTGCTGGGAGAATGACGCAGCTGTGAGCAGCAAAAACGGAAGCATGAAGGTCCCAACCTTCATCCAATGCGCATCCAGAAACGCGTGCTGGCCCAGAGGGACCCAAAGCATGGCAAAGGCCAAAACGAGAAACACACCCGCAAGCCGATGCTGCGTCACCATCTTTGTCTCCTCTGGACCGGTTTTACCGAGACATCACCTATCGTAATAGCCTGCGGTAAATCAAAGTCAGGGCCAACAAAAAAGCAGGGTGTACGAGTGCGCTTCGGCACTCGTACACCCCGCTGCTTTGATTTAGATGCTAGGCGGCAGCCCGCATGGCATTGGCGTAAAACGTCTCACCCTTCGCCGCCATATCGCGCAGCAATTGGGGCGGGCTAAAGCGTTCGCCGTATTGCTGGGCCAGGCGGTCCAGCTCAGCGACCACGTTGGCGATGCCGACGGTGTCCATGTGGCTGAAGGGGCCGCCGCTGAAGGGCGCGAAGCCCCAGCCGAAGATGGATCCGAGGTCTCCGTCTTCAGGGGTTACAAGCACGCCTTCTTCATAGCAGCGGGCGCATTCGACCAGCTGGCGGTAGATGAGGCGGGTTTTGACCTCTTCTGGCGTTGGTTGGTCGTCAGCGACAGGGAATTCATCGCCGATGCCGGGCCAGAGGTATTTTTTGCTGCCGTCTTCGGGGTAGACATAAAAGCCCTTGGCGTTTTTGCGGCCGTGGCGGCCCAGGTCCATCATCTTGTCGACGACGCTGTCAAAAGCTTCTTCCTTATAGGCATCGCCCAGGTCGACTTTGGCGGCTTCTTTGACTTTCCAGCTGAGATCGATGGCAACTTCATCACCCACAGCGAGTGGCCCGACGGGCATACCAGCTTGCTTGCCGCAATTGTCGACCAGCGCAGCGCCGACGCCTTCGCCAATCATAGTGTAGCCCTCTTGGACATAGGTGCCAAAGCAGCGCGAGGTGTAGAAGCCGCGGCTGTCATTGACGACGATGGGCGTCTTCTTGATTTGGCGCACATAATCCAGCGCTTTGGCAATGGCGGCATCGCCAGTGTTTTTGCCGGTGATAATTTCCACCAAGGGCATTTTCTCCACAGGGGAGAAGAAGTGAATGCCGATGAAATTCTCTTGCTTGGACCACGCTTCTGCCAGGGATGTGATGGGGAGGGTCGAGGTGTTGGAGCCGAAGATGGTGTCGGCGCCGACCACAGCTTCGGTTTTGCCCGTCACGTCAGCTTTGATTTCCCGGTTTTCAAAGACGGCTTCGATAATGAGGTCGCAGCCGGCCAGGTCATCATAGCTGGTGGTGGGGTGGATTTTCGCAAGGATGCCATCGGCCTTGTCTTGGCTCATGGAGCCGCGCTTGACCTTTTTGGCCAGGCGGTCGGCGGTATAGGCCTTGCCTTTGTCCGCATCGGCTTGGTCGCGGTCGAGGAGGACGACCTCAATGCCGGCTTGTGCAGACACCATGGCGATGCCAGCGCCCATGAGGCCAGCGCCAAGCATGCCGACTTTTTGCGTTGGCATATTGTCAATGCCTTGCGGGCGGCGGGCGCCTTTTTCTGCCGCTTGCTTGCTCACAAACAAAGAGCGGATCATGTTGCCGGCTTGCGGGTCCATAACCAGCTTGCAGAAGTATTTGACTTCAATGGAGAGCGCCCGATCGATGGGCAGCTGCAGGCCTTCATAAACGCAGCTCATGATGGCTTGGGGGGCAGTGTAATTGCCTTGGGATTGGCCAGAGACCATGGCGTTGCCGCCCATGAAGGTTTGCACGAAACCAGGGTGGCTCCAATGCGCGCCGCCTGGGGTTTTAAAGCCTTTTTTATCCCAGG
>JBCCDR010000318.1:0-3601 GCA_039030675.1 Pseudomonadota bacterium
CAGCCATACCTACCAGGGAGTGAAAGGCCGCAACCAGTTGCGGCATGTCCGTCATGGCGATCTTTTGCGCAATGATATAGCCAATCGCGCCGCCAATGGCGATGGCGATGCCAATCTCGGCATAGCTCATGACCGTTGGATTGACGATAGTGGTGATCACCGCAATCAGCATGCCGACCATGCCGAAGGTATTGCCTTGGCGGCTTGTCTCCGGGCTAGACAGCCCGCGCAGCGATAAAATGAACAGAACAGACGCGGCCAGATAAGCCAGCGCTGTGACGTTGCTGGCTGTGGTTGCCGGCGTAGAGGCGCCCGCAGCAGCGGTTAAAAACAAAACACTCATTTGCGCGCGCCCCTTATTTCTTTTCTTTTTTCTTGTACATCGCCAGCATGCGCTGGGTGACGGCAAAGCCGCCGAAGATGTTCACCGCCGCAAGCGCAACAGCCACGAGACCCAAAATTTTGGCCGAGGAAAAACCGGCAGGGCCGGACGCGATCAACGCACCCACAATAATGACGGAGGAAATTGCGTTGGTCACAGCCATGAGCGGCGTATGCAGCGCCGGCGTGACCGACCAAACCACATAATAGCCAACGAAAATGGCCAAGAAGAAAATGGACAACTGTCCGACGAATGGGCTGACTTCTGCCATGCTCTTCGCTCCCTTAGTTTTCTGTGAGGCGCGGGTGAACCACGGCGCCGTCTTTTGTAACGAGGATGCCGGTGACCAGCTCATCCTCCCAATTGATGTTTAAGCTGCCGCTTTCTTTATCGATAAATGGCGTGAGGAAATTCAGCAGGTTTTTGGCAAACAAAGCCGACGCATCAGCCGCCAGGCGTGATGGCACATTGCGGTGGCCGACAATTTTCACGCCGTCGACATCCACCACTTCGCCAGGTTTAGAGCCGACGACATTGCCGCCCTGCTCGACTGCCAAGTCCACAATGACCGAGCCTGGCTTCATGGATTTCACCATCTCTTCACTCATCAAGATCGGCGCTTGCCGGCCGGGGATGAGCGCTGTGGTGATGACAATGTCCTGCTTAGGCACGTGCGACGCAATCAGGTCAGCCTGCGCTTGTTTCTGCTCGTCCGTCAGCTCGCGGGCGTAACCGCCGGCGCTGTCGTCCTGGGCCAGCTCTTCTAAGAAGATGAACTTACCGCCCAAGCTTTCCACTTGCTCTTTCGCAGCGGCACGCACGTCGGTTGCCGTCACTATAGCGCCAAGACGTTTGGCAGTGGCGACGGCCTGCAGACCAGCAACGCCGGCGCCCATCACGAACACCCGCGCGGCGGGGATTGTGCCAGCCGCCGTCATCATCATGGGCAGCGCCCGGGTGAATTCACCGCACGCATCCAGCACGGCTTTGTAGCCGGACAGGTTTGATTGAGACGATAGGATATCCATGGACTGGGCCCGGGTGATGCGCGGCATCAACTCCATGGCGAAACCGGTAATGCCCGCACTTGCCAAAGCATCAACGGTTGGACGGTCTGTCAGCGCCCCTAAGCTTGCCAGCAGCGCAGCGCCTTTGGGGTAATCACCCAGCTCATCGGCCGCGGGCGCTGACACGCGCAGGATGATCTCTGCGCCGCTTGCTGCATCGGCGCGAGAGGATGCAATCGTCGCACCTTCGGCTTCATAAGCACTATCGGATATGCTGGAGCCAATCCCCGCCCCTGCCTCGATCGTAATGTCAGCGCCCAAAGCCTTAAACTTTTTAACTGTTTCTGGCGTCGCAGCAACGCGCTGCTCTGCGGGATCGCTCTCTTTGAGAACGGCTATTTTCATGCCTCAACCCTTTCGCAACAATCCCTTTGAAATTCAAAGGGCTGTCCGTCTTCTCTCTTCTGTCTTGAACCTGCCGTTAAACCGTGTAGGTCAGCGGCGAGCGTTATGGCACACATTGCTCGGCAAGGGTGATAGTCAATCCTAATAGGGGTGTCGCGATGAAATTTTCGATCAGTGTCATTGGTGCTGGGTTGTCCGGACTTGCCTGCGCAAGGCTTCTCCAGCAAAACGGGCATAAAGTCGCACTGTTCGACAAAGGGCGCAGTCTCGGCGGGCGCTGCGCCACGCGGCAAAGCGCCTATGGGCCCATAAACCATGGGCTTCAGTTTCTCGATGGCGCAGACCCCCGCCTCCAAAGACTGATCGAAAGCTTGCAGCTCACGCCCTTGCAAACGCGCTTAGGCGCCAACCAACCCGTTGATGGCCCCGGCCCTTTTTACATCCCAACAGAAGGCGCCAACGCTTTTGCCGCGGCATTGGCGGAAGGACTGACGGTTTCCACGCAGGTCACTATTACAGAGTTGAAGCGAACCGGCGCAGCCTGGCAGCTTTTCGCAGGCGACAAATGCATTGCAGAAAGCGACATTGCCGTGCTGGCCATTCCACCGGAGCAAGCTGACGCCTTTGGTGTCACGCCGGCAGACCTGCCTTTGAAGGATGCTGCTTATCAAATTCAAGTCGCGGCCTTGGTTGGCTCCGATGCGCCCTTGGATTTGCCCAGTACAGGACCAATTGGGGCGATTGACGGCCTAGGCTGGATTACCACCAGCGCCGACAAAAAGCGTGCGGTGGTATTTGCCGATAACCGGAAAAGTGAAGCGCTGATCGAAACAGACAAACAAGAGATCGCCGATTGGATTTGGCAAACACTCACCCAAGGCCAGTCAAAGCCGGAATACCTCTCCGGTCACCGCTGGCGCTTCAGCCGAGTCACATGCGCCCTCGGCACAGGGGCCTACTATCACCCTGGCGAACACCTCGGGTTTTGCGGTGATTGGTTTGTGGGGCCAAATGCGGGGGATGCCATTGAAAGTGGACGCGCGTTGGCCGAAAAAATAATTAAATCAGAGTCTTAAAAGAAAAAGCGCATACCCAGCGCGAAGAAACAAGCGCCCATACCTAAAGACAGTGGCAAACGCAGCGTCATCCACCATTTGGGCGCGATATTGCTGTTGGCCAACAAGCGGTCGACCAGCAACGTCAGGAGAAAGCCCAGGCTCAGCAACCAAGCCGCCCCGGCATATGCGGCGTCAATCCAGGCCCAGGCAACAGACGGCCAGGCATACAGCGATGGAATGACGGACAGGGTCAGCACGCCCCACCCCGGTGCATCTTGATGGCGAGACACCAGGCCCCACCAGGCGCCGCCGATGAACGACAGGATCACCGCGCCATAGAGCAGCATGATAGCGGTAGAAATAAGCCGGGTATCTTGGTCAAAATCTAGCCAAGCAATGGCTAGACAGCCAAGCGCTGGAAGAAGACCCGCTAGACCCAGCCACCGCGTGGCTGGCGACAGCTGCTTCACGCGGGAGCCTCCATGCCAGCGGCCGCAAGGGCGCCGTTCTGGCGCTGCGTGAGCGCTTCGGTATCATAGCCATCAATAATATCATGGAACATGCGGTGCCAATTCAGCTCTGCACGCAAGTGCAAGAACACACCGCCGAGACCCACAGCGGCCCTGTCCATGAACACAAATTCGCGGGGCGGCGTCACGGGGCCTAAGCGCTTAAGTTCTTTATGAACCTTCTGGGCCTGTTCGCGGCCATATTCGCCAGGGTTTTGCGCTTCAGCGATGAGACGCGAG
>JBCCDR010000319.1:0-3585 GCA_039030675.1 Pseudomonadota bacterium
CCCATATCCACGAGTGCCCGCACAATCACCTCAGCACCGCTCATGATCTCAGGCTTTGCGCCTTTATGTGCGGGCGTGCGGCCTTGCCGTCCGGCAAAGTCTGGTGTTGCTATGCTCTTAAGCGTTGCCATGGCAAAAACACTTCTCTCTCATCAGCGCGAAGCTGGGTTATAAGGTCTCTCAATTGACTTGCAAGCCTCAGCTTCTAGTGAAAGAAACATATAATTGTCAATAATAAATTGAAATATAAAGTCCCAATTTAATCCAACAGAATAATTTTATTCCATCGCATATCGTGGCCAATCACCAAATTGCTGCCTTAGCCAAGTGAGTTGCCGCTTTGCAAAACGTCTTGTGTCGCGCTGGGCCAGTTCCAGCGCCCGCTCATAGGTGAGGTCGCCCGCCAGATAGGCACGCAGTGGAGGCACGGCGACAGCGCGAAGGAGAGGATGATCCTCCGCAACGTCCATCGCCAGCAAACCACGTAATTCCTCTAAGGCGGCACCCTCAAGCATAGTGAGAAGCCTGGTGTTGCAACGCTCGTAGAGCGCAGTGCGCTCACGTTCGACCACGGCTTTGCTCAGCGTGAGGCCCTCTTGCGCGAGAATTCCGCCTTCAGGAGGTCGCTTCTGCCATTCGCTGAGCGGTGTCCCCGTACTCCAGACAACTTCCAGTGCGCGCGACAGGCGCTGCGTGTCGCCCAGCTCCAGTCGCTCCGCCAAAATGGCATCGAGGGGGGCGAGCGCCTTCTTTAAACCAAGGCCTCCTTCGGCTGAGGCCAAAGCGCGCACTTTACTGCGCACGTCCGGCTGAATGTCTGGAATGGGAGAGATCCCTTCAAGCAGAGTGCGGATGTAAAGCCCTGTGCCCCCCACGACGATGGGCAAAACACCCTCGTCCCATGCAGCGACGAGCTCATTCTTTGCTAGATGCGCCCAGTGGGCAGCGGAGCAGGTCTGATCCAAGGGGATCGTGCCATATAAACGATGGGGGCAGAGCCTGCGCTCTGCTTCGGAGGGCTGGGCCGTTAAGATGGGCAGTGCGTCATAAACCTGCATGCTATCGGCATTGATGATGACCGCGGGCGCCTTTTGGGCAAGCTCTAGTGCGAGAGCTGACTTGCCCGTTGCTGTCGCCCCTGCGATAACCACGAGCGGCTGGTCCGCTTGGCCCAAAGCCTCCAAGTCAAAAACGCGAGACTTCATTTTGCCTGACAGCACCCTCATTCTTTCAGCGCCCACCGGCACTCTCACCGCAGGCGCACTCAAGGCCCTCGACTTGCCTGGTGAGCCCGCGCAGTGGTTGTCGCACGAAAGCGCCGCCCTTTTCCAGCTGCCAGACGCGCGCATTAAGCCTGCCCTAGCGCTTCTCGATAACGCGCCCGTTGACTGGCTTGTGACACCAGAGCCGCCAAAACAAAAGGCACTGTTTCTCGCCGACATGGACAGCACCATGATCGAGATTGAGTGTATTGACGAGTTGGCAGACTATGCCGGCGTTAAAGACCAAGTCGCTGCCGTGACTGAGCAAGCTATGCGCGGAGAGCTTGACTTTAGGGAGGCTCTCGCCGCGCGTGTTCAGCTGCTGGAAGGCTTGCCGGTTTCGGTCCTGCAAGACTGCTTTAATGAACGGGTGCGCATCAGCTCAGGGGCGGAGCAGGCGGTGAAAACCATGGCATCCAACGGTTGTCATTGCATGCTGGTCTCGGGGGGCTTTACCTTCTTCACGCAGCGCATCGCGGACGCTCTTGGGTTCCACGGCAACAGAGCCAATCAGCTGGAAGAGCGCGGCGGACACCTCACCGGAAAAGTGCTTCCGCCCATCTCTGATGCATCAACAAAACTGAGCGTCCTGCAACAAGAGAAGGAGCGGCTTAGCCTAGACACTGCGGACATCATGGCCGTGGGCGATGGCGCCAATGATATCCCGATGATTGAAGCGGCCGGTCTTGGCATCGCTTATCGTGCTAAACCCAAAACGCGCAATGCGGCTGCCGCTGCGATTGACCATAGCGACCTGACAGCATTGCTGCATTTCCAAGGCATCAGCACATAAAAAACGCTGCGCAGAGGCTTCCTCCACGCAGCGCCATATCTCGATGACCTAAGGGTCTACTCTTCTGAGAGCTTAATGGGATAGTGCAAGAAGGTGTCTTCCGCCTGCTTATAAATACGCAGCAGGATCATATCGCGGTCCTTTTGCGCCTTCAGCTTATCGACTTGCGCTTGGACATCTTTGATGGACGTCACTTTCACGCCATTCGCCTGGTCGATGATATCACCTGGTTGCAGGTTCTTGCGCGCCGCGTCAGAGCCTTGCGTCACGCGGGTAACGACAGGGCCCATTGTTTTGCCTTCAAGACCCAAGCCTTCTCTGTCTTCAGACGGGAGATCTTTAAGCTGCATCCCTAGCACCGTGCTGGTGTTCGCTGATCCGCCTTTTTGTCCAGAAGACGTGGATGCGGCCATCACATCACGGCCAGGGCGTTCGCCAAGCGTGACTTTGAGCGTTTGCTCTTTGCCATCGCGCATAACCTTGACCGGCACAGTCGCGCCGACTTCTGAGCGGGCTAGCATCAACAAAAGCTTATTGAGGCTTTCGACCTTTTTACCGCCAAGTTCAACGATGACATCACCTGGCAGCAATCCGCCCTTCTCGCCGGGACCACCTTTGCTTACGGATGAAACTAAAGCGCCTTTCGCGTCTTTGAGGCCCAGGCTTTCAGCAATGTCCTTATTCACATTCTGAGCGCCAACGCCGAGATAGCCGCGCTCAACTTTGCCTTTTTCCTTCAGCTGGCTGATGATGTATTTTGCTTGGCTTGAGGGTATGGCGAGGCCAATACCCACATTACCGCCGGTGGGTGACAGGATGGCCGTATTCACGCCAATCACTTCGCCCTTCATATTAAAGGTCGGACCGCCGGAGTTTCCGCGGTTAATGGAGGCATCTGTCTGCAGATAATCGTCAAACGGACCTGCATTAATATTGCGGTGCCGCGCGGAGAGAATACCGGCGGTCACCGTGCCGCCCAGACCAAAGGGGTTGCCAATGGCCATGACCCAATCGCCAACGCGGATCTTGTCGCTATCACCCCATTTTGCGTAAGGCAGCTTGCGACCTGCGTCGATCTTCAGGAGCGCGAGATCGCCTTCAGGGTCGGTCCCAATGACAACAGCTTCATATTCACGGTCATCAGAGAAGCGCACGGTGATTTCTTCGGCTTCATCGATCACGTGGTTGTTGGTGACGATGTAGCCCTCGGGGTCAATCACAAAGCCGGAGCCCAAAGACCGCGCTTCGCGCTCAGCGGGTTCATTGTCCTCGCGGTCCTGAAACGGCTTTAAAAAGTCCTCAAAAGGCGAACCAGGGCCGAACTGCGGTAAATTAGGCCGGCGCACTTCGACCCGGCTGATGGTCGAAATATTGACGACGAGCGGTGAAAGCTCCTCTGCTAGATCAGCAAAGCTATCGGGCGCGGCAAGCGCCGGCGGCGCTGTCATTGGCGCGGCGATGCTGAGCATCACAGCTGCAAATGCTGCTTTGAGGAATGAGCCTGAGGGGCTGGATGTCACTAAAGTGTCG
>JBCCDR010000320.1:0-3576 GCA_039030675.1 Pseudomonadota bacterium
ATCAAGCAAAACGACAAGCTCTCAATTCTAGGCGCTGAAGCGCCGATCAATGACCCGACACCCGCAGACCCGACGGCGCTCTCACACCTGCAGAGCGAGTTGTTCAACGGTTTTGACTGCGTTGTTGTTGATATGCCGCGGGCAATGCTGTCGACCCATGCGCATTTGATTGGTCAAGACACTGACATCGTTTTGGTGTCTGACCTATCACTGACGGGCGCGCGCGATACCATCCGTTTGCTCCAGTTCTTCAAAGAACATGCGCCCAAAGCTGAAGTGCACTTGGTGCTTAACAAAGTGTCTCAAGCGTCCAGCGAAATGACGAAGGCTGACTTTGAGCAGTCCGTTGAACGCAAAGTCGATTTGGTGCTGCCTGTTGATGTGAAGCCTGCCGTGGATGCTGCTAAGAAGGGCGAATGCGTCGTGCAGGCCATGCCGTCCAGCAAGCTGGCCGCCGGCGTTAAAAAGCTCAGCGAGCGCCTGTCAGACAAGCCTGCGGGCGATACAAAAGAAGGTCTGCTGTCTAAATTGGGGCTCGCAGAGGTGATCAAGCCGAAAAAAGGCAAAGCAGCGTAGCGCGATGACGGTCACCTATGAAGGGCGGTAACTTTGGAAAATCGCGAGCGCCACATCTGCGGCCTGCTTCCGGCTTTGGCAAGCCAGGTCTTGGTGCGCCTGTCACCAAGTCAGAAGCAGCGCGCCAGCAGTGGGAAAGCGACCTAGAGGGCTTTGTTGATGAGCTGGAAGCCAATATCGGCACCTTGCTCCCGCAAAGCGAAACCGCTGGCAAAACGCGCGGCGAACTTGCCTTCCTGATTGATGAGAAAATCTTAGAGCTCTCCGCTGAGCGCGGCGTTGTTCTGCCAGAAGGTGAGCGCCGGGACGTTGTGACGGTCCTGCTCAATGCCTTTCTTGATGAACATGGCGAAGCTCTGAATGCTGACCCGCTTTCGCTTGAAGACCAAGCAAAGAAAAACTTGGAAGCGGCCTCTAAAAACTCCGTCATTGAAGCGCGCGATAAAATCCAGCCTCAGCTGTTTGAGCATATCGACCCCTCAGCGGCAATGGAGATGGAGCGCGCTGATCTTGCCGTAGAGGTTTCCGACCTTGTTGGCGAGCTCCTTGCCGACGCCAGGATCAGCCTGAACTCGCAAGAGCAGCGCGATGTGGTCACGCTGTTGCTCAATGACATGCTGGGCCTCGGCCCCCTTGAGCCCCTGCTTGCCGATGAAGCTGTGACCGACATCATGGTGAATGGCAAAGACCAGACGTATATTGAGCGCAAAGGCAAGCTCACGCTCAGCGATGTGAAGTTCCGCGATGAGCAGCACTTGCTCAATATTGCCACACGGATCGTCTCTGCTGTTGGCCGCCGCGTGGATGAAACCCAGCCCATTTGTGATGCCCGCTTGGCCGATGGCAGCCGCGTTAATGTCATCATCCCGCCGCTGGCCATTGATGGGACGTCTATTTCCATCCGGAAATTCTCCAAGCAGAAGATCACGCTGGATAAGATGACAGAGACGCAGAACGTCTCGCCCAATATGTGCCAAGTCCTCAAAATTGCGGGGCGCTGCCGGCTCAACATCCTCATCAGCGGCGGTACCGGCTCGGGTAAAACCACCATGCTCAACGCCATTTCGCAGATGATTGATGAGGGCGAACGCGTTGTCACGATTGAAGACGCGGCGGAACTGCAGCTGCAGCAGCCCCATGTTGTCCGGCTAGAAACACGCCCAGCAAACTTAGAGGGCCAAGGCGAGATCACCATGCGTGATCTTGTGAAGAACGCGCTGCGGATGCGGCCAGACCGGATCATTCTTGGTGAGATCCGGGGCGGCGAAGCCATTGATATGCTGCAGGCTATGAACACCGGCCACGATGGCTCGCTCGGCACCGTTCACGCCAACCGGCCACGCGAAGCGCTGACCCGCATGGAGAACATGGTCAACATGGCGGGCATGCACCTGCCCTCAAAGGCCATCCGCACACAGATTGCTGATGCGGTGAACATGATTGTGCAGGTTGCTCGGATGCGCGATGGCAAACGCCGGGTTTGCTATGTCACCGAAGTCGTCGGCATGGAAGGTGAGGTCATCACCACCCAAGACCTCTTCACCTACAAATTCACCGGTGAAGACGCCGACGGCAACCTAACAGGCCAGTTTTTCTCAACAGGTGTACGGCCAGCCTTTTTTGAAAGGGCGGAATATTTCGGTCTTGGTCGATCGCTTATGGAGGCCATGGGGTAAGTCATATGAACCAAAGTGTCCTAATCGCCCTTATCTTTGTGCTTGTCCTGGCGAGCGTCGGTACGCTCGCCTTTGCCTTCACGGGCTCATCAGCGAACCGGGAAAGCAAGAAACGCCTGCAAAAGGTGCGTGAGCGCTTTTCAGATTCCGCCGCTGTGCGTGCGGAGCGGACCCGCAAGCTGCGCCTGAATGACAATTCCAGCTCGCTTGACCAGGCCATGAAGGGGCTGATCCCCCGTCCGGCTGAACTGCGCAAAAGGCTTGCGGCCACTGGCAAACAAATCTCCATTGGTAAATATGCGCTTTTAAACCTCATTCTGATCGTGGCTCTGACCCTGGGAATGGTCTTCGCTGGCGGTTTCCCAATTGCGCTATCTGCCATTGTTGGCTTTGTGGGCGGTGTTGGCTTGCCGCACATCATGATCGGTAAGATGATCAACAAGCGCTTGGCGGTCTTCACCAAGCTGTTCCCGGATGCGATTGACTTGATGGTGCGCGGCCTGCGGTCTGGTTTGCCAGTCAGCCAATCCATCAACGCTGTGGCGGAAGAGTTTGCCGAGCCGATTGGCAGTGAGTTCCACTCCATTGCCGACAAAGTTCGCTTCGGTAAAACGTTAGAGCAAGCGTTATGGGAGACCGCAGAGCGCATCCCGACGGCAGACTTTAAGTTCTTCGTCATCACCTTGTCGATCCAGCGCGAGACCGGGGGTAACCTGGCTGAAACGCTCAGCAACCTGTCTGATATCCTGCGCAAACGCCAGCAGCTGAAGCTGAAGATCAAAGCCATGTCCTCTGAAGGCAAGGCCAGCGCCTATATCGTTGGCGCCCTGCCCTTCCTGATGTTCGGTATCTTGCTGTTCATCAATTACGAGTATGTCTCCATCCTCTTCACGGACCCCCGGGCCATCATGGTGTCAGTTGGCGCGCTGGTCTGGATGGGTATTGGGGCGTTTATCATGTCCCGCATGATCAACTTTGAGATTTAAGAGGGAACGCGAGAGATGCCAATCGACCTTCCCTTCGGGCTGACCGCCATCGACGCGGCGACCATAGCCTCGGCATTGGCTGCCTTTGCGCTGTGTTTCGCCTTCTGGAACGCATTGACTGTGCGCGACCCTATGCGTGGGCGCGTGAAAAGCCTGCAGGCCCGCCGCAACGAATTGCGCGCTGGGCTGCTCAAAACAGAAACACGCTCTCGCCTACGCCGCAAGAGTAAGGTCGATTTTCTGCATAAGCTTGGCAACAAGTTCAGTATTGTTCAGGCGGAGCAGACCAAGAAGATTGAGCTTAAAATGCTCCAGGCGGGCTGGCGATCAAAGGATGC
>JBCCDR010000321.1:0-3572 GCA_039030675.1 Pseudomonadota bacterium
CATCGATGTCTTGGTGAACAATGCCGGCATTGGTTATATCATGAAGCCGCTCACGGAGGTCACCCAGGACGAGTGGATGGCGGTCCTGGGCGTCAATCTGATGGGCGCCTTCTTATGCACCAAGCATGCGGCCATCCAGATGGAAAAGCAGGGCCCCAATGCCAATGGCGCCGCTGGCCGCATCATCAACATTGCCAGCCAAGCCGGCAAATCAGGCTTTCCGCATATGGCGCCCTATACCGCGTCAAAGCACGGTATGATTGGCCTCACGCGCTCCAACGCCATCGAGCTTGGCAAGCTTGGCATCACCGTCAACGCTGTGTGCCCCAATCACGTGACCACAGGTCTGGGCGCGAAGCAGAATGAGTATTTCTCGAAATTCTTCGGGATGAGCCAAGAGGAATACATGCAAAATATGCGCGCGAAGAACCCCATGGGCCGGCCCGGCTTGACGACGGACACGGCCAACGCTTGTGCCTTCCTCGCCTCTGATGCGGCCCAATATATCACTGGCGAAGGCCTGAACGTTTCAGGCGGTGAGGAAATGCACTGATGGAGTGGGGCGGCGTCACGGCGGCAGGTCTTCTAACGCTGCTGCATGTCCTGCTTTTCGTCTTTTGGCTGGGCGCTGATTTAGGCGTCTTCTATACGGCCAAATACGTCGCCCGCGCTGATTTAAGCAAAGCTGAGCGATTGCGGTTTTTAGAGCTTTTGCTGCGCCTCGATATGTTTCCGCGGTCCTCCCTTATCCTGATGCTGCCCGTTGGCTTCAGCCTAGCGCATGTCATTGGCTGGGCGCCGCTCTCGCCGATCGCGATGATCCTCATCTGGAGTGCAGGGATTGCTTGGTTCGTGCTGATGTGGAGCGTGCATAAACGCCCCCAAGCCTTGCAGCTGAAAAAACTGGATGTCGCCGTGCGCGGCGCGGTCATGGCGGCTCTTATCGGCGTTGCAGTGATTAGCCTCGCCAACGGCATGTGGAGCGATCAGGCGTGGCTATCGCTCAAACTCTTGTTGTTTGCAGCCGTCATAGGGCTGGGGCTATTGCTGCGCGGGTCTGTGGCGCTATGGATAAAAGGCTTTGGCCTTTTGGAGGCGGATGCCGATGCTGGCAACGCGCTCATTACCAAGGGCCATAAAGAAGCGACACGCTTTGCCCATACGCTGTGGCTGCTGCTGATTGTCATGGCTTTCCTGGGCGTCAGCAAACCGCTCCTATAGAAAAAGCTGCGAAGGCAGGGACCTCCGCAGCTTTTCTTTGCCTTACGAGAACCTTATCAGATGCGGTCAGCGGGTTCGTCGCGCCAATTGTCTGTTTTCTTCTCTTCATCAATCAGCGTGCGCATATGCGTTTTGCCGGCTTTCAGCCACTGCCACACGCGGGAGCGGTATTTGCCGCAATCTGAATTGTGGATCATTTCATAGAGGTACAAGTCGCGCTCGCCCTTGCGCACCCAATTGAGCATGGTGGTGCGGTTATACTCATCCAGCGGTACTTCAGCGGCCCAGCCATCAATCAGCTCATTGTCAAACAACAGGCGCTTGTCTTTATAGCCGGCTGGAAAATCGCGCACTTCGATCCGGCCGTCTTCCCATTGATAGATATTGGTCTGATGGTAGGGCACATCGCCTTCATCGGGAAAACGGCAAATCAGCTTCGAGCGGTGCGCGTCGATTTGATTGCCTTCAATGTCATAATAGCGGTACCAGCCAACCCAGACGCCCTCGTTTGAGGAAAGAATTGGCATTTCCGTTTTAATGTCGCTCATGCATGGACCCTTTCTGTATCTTTTCTTTGCGATACCCTGGCTTTGGGTGTGCCACATTGATGTATGTCATTCATCCAAATACAGCGGATCATCGCTCCGGTCTGTCACTGACAGGTCGAGCAATACTTCCGCATCTGGCAAGTCATTTATGGTCACGCAGTGGGCACTGCTTTGGGTGATAAGGCGTTCATTTTTGAGCCGAGAGACGGTTCTGGAAATCGTCTCCATCGTGAGCCCCAAAAAGTCAGCCATGTCTTGCCGCGTCATTGGGATGTCGATGTCGACAGGCTCTTTCAGGCCTTGCCGGTGCATCAAGTGCACAAACAAAAACATCAGCCTCTGGCGCGCGTCCATGCGGCCAAGCACGCAGATTTGGTCCAGCGCATAAGCCAGGATGCGGTTGGTCACTTGCTTGAGGGCTTGGTCAATGGAGGCTCGCTCGCGCGCGAGTGCCTCAACATCGTTGATCGCAAATCGCGTCAGCGTTGCCTCTTTTAGAGCCACTGCGCTCACAAGATGACGGCCTGACACCTCGATGCCAATAAAGTCACCTGGATAGACAAAGGCCAGGACTTGGCGCCGTCCATCCATAGACAATCGCTCGAGCATCAGCACGCCTGAGTTCAGCGTATAAGCATATTTACACGGCGTGCCTTCCTCATAGAGCGTGGCACCCTTGGCCAAGGTCGCTGGCCGGCCGAGGGAGGCAAAAGCGTCTGCGTCATCATCCTTAAGCAGGCTGAGGAGCCGGCTTGGCGCGCTGGACCGGGAAATCTCAATGGACATGCGCGTGGGTGTTCCTCAGCTAATCAGGCGTGCGAGAGCCTTGGTGCGGTCTTTGAAGGGATAATACACAATTTTCGTGTTGGCATAGGCCTTTCGCACGTCCGCTCGGCCCTCAGCCCAATCGGGCAGGGCGATGGTGACGTCTGCGCCCGACTGTAAGACGCTGTCGAGCGCAGGGAGGACTTTCTGTGTTGCGCCTTTTGCGGCCTGCCAGCTGCGCAGCAAGGCCCGTGTTTTAATGTGCAAGTCATAGGCATCAAAGAGGTGTTCGCCAGGCACCGCATTTTGCGGTGATGTGTCATCGCGCGGCCAGAAAACCAAAGCGCTGCGGATCGCAAGACAGGCTTCAGCGAGATGGGCACCGCTCGCTTGCGGCGTTAGGTCTGGAATGGCGTTGTCTAGGAAAGCCGCCTCATCCTGCGTTGGCAGCAGTAAATCGACCAACACGATTTTGCTCTGTGGCTGCGAAGCAAGAACATCGGGCAGGTGGGCGACGCCAAAGCCAAAGGCTGCGACCGTATCGACGGGCGCTTTAGGAAACGCGCCTTCACTTTGCGATAGGCCATGACCCGTTGGATTGACCGCTAGGACTGAGGCGTCTGCAGCTTCGAACACAGCGCGCTCGCACAGCCATTCTGAGCCTAAATCCGGCACGGCCAAAACCGTTGGGTCATCAGCCGGTTTAGAGCAAAAGCAGGTGAGACCGCCTGCGATGCGCCTGTGGCCTGCTTGTTCAAGTACGGAGCGGTCAAAGTTTTTGCTGTCTTTACCTTCGCGCAGTTTTTCCACTGCCGTCGCTAAAAGCGGCTCTGGCGACTCAAAGCGTTCAACTGTAGTCTGGCCGGCACTTGTAAGGCGGCCGATATCTTCCCAGAGTGGGTCTGGTTTGGCAGCGGTCACAAGCGCATTGACTGTCAGTTTCTCAACATAGTCTTTGGACACCATGGCCAAGGCCGCGCCATAGCCTTTGCGGTAACTTCCCGTTCGATTATAGCCTTTCGCTCTGCTTCGACGTCG
>JBCCDR010000322.1:0-3571 GCA_039030675.1 Pseudomonadota bacterium
CTGCGCCGTGATGGCCGCGCCGCAAATCGTCGTAATCGCCCTGCTTGCCCTGTGCATCCACTGGCAGCTGTGCGGATCATGTCTGACATTGCAGAACGCATTGAACGCGATGAGATCTACCAGTCCATGCGCGCTTATGAGCAGCGCAGCTATCAAGCGACAGGCATAGACGCTATCTCCCTCGCAGCGCGGCAAGTCGCCGACACCATCTCGGCGGACGCCATTGTCTGCTATACCTTTTCAGGATCAACCGCCCTGCGCGGCGCGCGGGAGCGTCCGGATGCGCCGATTATCGCTTTGACGCCAAGGCTGGAAACCGCACGCAGATTGGGCCTCACATGGGGTCTTCACTCCATCGTCACACGCGACGTCACCAGCTTTGAGGAAATGCTTGGCAAGGCAAAGCGCATGGCTTTGCGCACCGGGATGGTCACAGGCGGAGAACGCATTGTCGTGACCGCTGGCGTGCCTTTTGGGATCCCTGGATCAACCAACGTGCTGCATATCGCTTGGGTGCAAGGCGATGAGCTCGAGGGGTATGGCGAAGAGCCCAGTTAAGCTGGCAGAAGACCGCGCTTTTGCAGGTCTTTTGCCAAACACGCCGGACCATTGAACACATGGGTGTTCATACCAAACGCAGCGGCTGCGCGGCAGTTCTCTCGGCGATCATCGATAAACAGGGCATCCTCAGCCCGGCAACCAAACCGGTCTAAGGCCAACGCATAGATGCGCGGATCAGGCTTCTTAAGGCCAACATCGCCCGAGACTACGATGGACTTAAACACACGCATAAAGTCAAAGCGCGCGCAAAAGGCAGGGAATTGATCGGCAGGAAAGTTCGTGATAGCGAACAGAGGGAAACCAGCGCCATGCAGCTGCTGCAGAAGCGTAACACTGCCCTCTATAGGGCCGACCACCGTCTCTTGCCAGCGCTCTGCATAAAGAGTGAGCGCGCGCGCATCTTCTGGCCGCTCCTCTTGGCGCTGGCGGACGTTCTCAGCAATAGAGAGCCCAAGATCGGCGCGCCCGTGCCACTCAAGCGACAGGGTATCGCTGACCAGACGATTTGCCTCGTCAGCGCTGAAGCCGTTTGCTTTTAAGAAGGCCCCGACGGACCAATCGACCAGGACGTTACCTATGTCGAAAATAACAGACTGAACCATAGAGCGTCAGCCTGAAAACAAAACCTGCCTAGCCTTGGCGCGCCTTAAAGCGGCGGTTGGTTTTGTTGATCACATAGGTGCGGCCCTTGCGGCGAATCACGCGGCAATCGCGGTGGCGATTTTTCAGGGACTTCAGAGAATTGCGGATCTTCATGGTCTTATCTCAAAACTGTTTGGGAAAGCCGCAAGTCTCGCCGCGGCATCACATAAGCGCGCCTGGTACCTTAGGGTGCGCGCGCCGTCAAGCAAAAGGCAGCCTTGGTAGGTCTGGCCTTCTACAAGTCAGGCGGAATCTCTGCGATGGCTTCTTCCAGCTCAGCAAAGGTGGGCTGCATCGCCGTTGGGATATTGCGGCGGCCAATTTCAACTGAGATCTGAGGCGCATTACCATGCAGATGGGCAACGAGAACAATCTTAACGATATTCATCAGCTTGCCCTCCTCCTCAATCACCTGGCCAAGGCGCGCGGCGATGGGGCCGACAATCGTATAGGCCAAGAAAATCCCGAGAAACGTTCCCACCAAGGCGCCGCCAACCATGGCGCCGAGGATCTCCGTGGGCTCGTTGATGCTGCCCATGGTCTTCACGATACCCAGAACGGCGGCGACAATCCCGAGGGCTGGCAGCCCATCGGCCATATTCTGCAGCGCGTGCTGGGAATCATGCTCCTCACCATGGTGCTTTTCCAGATCCTTCTCCATGGTGTCTTCCATCTGGTGGGGATCTTCAAAGTTCATGGTCATCATGCGCAAATAGTCGCAGATGAATTCTTCCACATGGTGGTCAGCGGCCACATTGCCGAAATGCTGGAAAATCTTCGATTCGTGGGGGTTTTCGATGTGTGCTTCAACGGCGACCACGCCTTTGGACTTGATGGTCTTGATGAGCGTGAAGAGCAGGCAGAGCAGGTCTTGATAGTCCTGCTTCTTCCATTTCGCGCCTTTGATGGCGTGCATGACGCCGCCCAAAGCGCCCTTCATCACGCCGCCGGAGTTGGACATGAGGAAAGCGCCAATAGCGGCGCCGAAAATCATCATCAGCTCGGTTGGGAGCGCTTTTATGATGATGCCAAATTTACCGCCAGCAAGCGTAAAGCCGCCAAAAACGGCGACAAAAACAACGATAAGTCCAACGATAATGAACATGGGCTCGCAGGCGCTCTTACAACCAAATCACACAACGGCGCGCGCAGGTGCGCGGCCTTATGGGCTTGGTTATGCCTGCATTAAGCTTGAGATAGCGTTAAACTGGCTCGTTAAACCGCTTGGCCTTTGACCAAATCCGTCAGCATGGCGGGGCGCAGAATTTGCGGCAGTTCGATAGGGGTCTTGCTGCCAGCCGGGTAGTAAAGATAAAGCGGCACACCGGCCCGGCCAAAACGCGCCAGCACGGAGGCGATGGCATCATCGCGCCGCGTCCAATCGGCCACCAATGTTTGCACACCAGCGCTGTCAAAAGCCTCTTTAACCTGCTGCGTGCGCAGCGCCAGGCGTTCATTCACCTTACACGTGATGCACCAATCGGCTGTAAAATAGACGAAGACCGGCTTGTCTCCCCCCGCCAGCGTTGTCAGGCGGTCCTCACTGAAGCTCTCTTCCGTCAACGTCGCCGGAACCGCGTTTGCTAAGCGCTGGCTGTAGTCAATCTGCTTAAAGCCCAGCAAGGCAATAATGACGGCACCGACCGCGGCAACTGGATAGAGCCGCGACGGCTGGCCACTGCTCTGCCCGGCTCGGTTCATGGCCCAGATGGCAAAGCCAATCAAAAGCGCGATGGCCAGCGCCAGCAAAACACCTTGGCTGCCGGCTTGATTAGACAGCACCCAAAGCAGCCACAGCATCGTCGCAAACATGGGGAAGGCCCAGAGCTGCTTAAACCCATCCATCCAAGGCCCGGGCCGCGGCATGATGCGTTGCAGGACGGGCAAATGGCTTAGCAACAGGAATGGCAGCGCAAGCCCAAAGCCGAGCGTCAAGAAAATCAAAACCGCTGCCGGTGCTGGCTGTGTGATGGCGAACGACAAGGCCGTGGCCATGAACGGCGCCGTACATGGCGTTGCGACCACTGTGGCCAAAACGCCGGTAAAGAAAGACTGCACTTTACTAGATTGCGCGCTGAGCCACGTCTGCCCCACCCCGGCGAACCGCCCAGAAAACTCAAAGGCGCCCAGCAGATTGAGCCCCAAAACGAACATGAGCAAAGCCAGCCCGGCAATCATAACCGGCGATTGGAGCTGAAAGCCCCAGCCCAGCTGGCTGCCAGCAGCGCGCAGGATGATGAGCACGAGAGCGAGCGCCCCAAAGCTCACCAACACACCCAGAGTGTAAAGCCACCCATCCGCACGCGCAGCCGCTGGGCTCTCGCCTGAGGATGCAAAGCTAAGCGCCTTCAAGCTCAGCACTGGGAAG
>JBCCDR010000323.1:0-3565 GCA_039030675.1 Pseudomonadota bacterium
TGCTTGCAACTTCGCATTTGAAGCGCCTTCGAAGGCGTTACCAGGGCCAGGAGAGCGACTTCGCGCAAGTCCACTTTTTGCGCCCGCGCAAGCGTGAGCAAGACATCAATAGGGCCTTCAAACCCATCAAGGTCCAAATGCAAAACCGGACCATCGGTCTGGGAGGACTGCAGGGAAATGACGGTGGTATCGACCATAAGGCTAATTTAGGCGCAAGGGCCGCATCAGGCAACCAGCCCCACAAGACCTTCTGCAAGCCACAAGGCGGGCGTGAGGACCAACGTGCCGAAAGGATTGAACTGAACGCCGGCCTCAGCCAGCGCCATGGGCGCTAGGAAAAACAGCCCAATAATCAGCAAAAAGCCAAAGCGTTCCACACGCCGCATAAAGGGAATAAAGGTCGCTGGCAAGAGGGCCGTGAGCACCCGGCCGCCATCCAATGGCGGCATAGGCAAGAGGTTAAAGACACCTAGCAAAATATTGAAAAATATGGAGATATCTAGCATCTTCAGTAAAATGAAGGCACTCTGCGCCGGAAGCAGTCCCACCAGGGGCATGAGCGCCGCTGACACGCCAGCCAGCAGAAAGTTCATGGCCGGGCCCGCAAAGGCGACCTTCGCCATATCCCAGCGCGGATTGCGCAGTGCGGCAACATTCACCGGGACGGGCTTTGCATAGCCAAAGATAAAACCGCCTGGCAGGATGAACAGCATGAGCGGCAGCAGTATGGTCCCGAAAAGATCAATATGCGCGATGGGATTAAGCGTCAGCCTGCCGCGCTGTTTTGCCAAATCATCGCCATAGCGATAGGCCGCGAAACCGTGCGCTGCTTCATGGAAGGTAATCGCCATGAGCAGTGGTGGGACCAAGATCAGGGCCTGGACGAGACCATCAAGCATTAAGCCAAGGCCTTGAGATGATGCTCTCGCGCATCAGCCGCCGCTTGCGCGGAGAGAGGGTTATCGGACTGCGGCGCTGCCATAGCCGCAGCCAACCGCTCAGCCGCACGGCCGCTCAGCTCCGGAGTGGCATCCGCAACGGCTTGCATCTCCGCCATATCGCCGTTGCAATGCAGAATGATATCGCACCCGGCATCTATGGCGCGGGTGGCGCGCTCGCCCATGGAGCCTCCCAAAGCTTTCATCGACAAGTCATCCGTCATCAACAGGCCGTCAAAGCCCACGTGGGCACGAATGATGCCGGACACAATGGCTTTGCTGTGCGTGGCGCAGGCCTCTACATCCAGAGCGCTGTAGAGAATATGGGCAGTCATCGCCATGGGCGCATCCGCGAGCGCCATGAACGGCTGAAAGTCGTTAGCGGCCAAGTCTTCAAAAGAGGCATCAACCTGTGGCAACTCCAAATGACTGTCGGCTTTTGCCCGCCCATGGCCGGGAATATGCTTGATGACCGGGACAACGCCGCCTTCCAAAAGACCGTCCATCACGGCCCTGCCAAGGACGGAGACACAAGCGGGCGAGCGACTAAAAGCGCGGTCGCCAATCACGTCATGCGTTTCTTCAAAAAGCAGATCCAGAACTGGCAAGCAATCCACGGTGATGCCGAGAGCGGACAGCTCTGCCGCAATGGAAAGGCCGTGCAGGCGCGCAGCCTCAATGGCCGCAGCGGGGTCCCTTTCATACAGTTGGCCGAAAGGCAGCATGGGCGGATGGTCAATCGCCAAAGGCGGGCGCAACCGCCGGACGCGGCCACCTTCCTGATCAATCAAAATTGGCGAGCGCGCCTGGCCCAGCAGAGCGTGCAGCGACTGGGTGAGCGCTTTGACCTGATCCGTCGTTTCAATATTGCGGCCAAACAGAATGAAGCCTGCTGGCTTGACTGCAGTGAAAAAGGCTGTCTCTTCAGGCGTTAAGGCAAGGCCGCTTAATCCAAAGAAAACCGCTTTGGTCAAATGCCGATCGCCCTAGCGCGCGACCACAAAGCAAGCCTGCTTGGCCGCCTTTAAGGCCGCGCAGCGCTCATCAGCCGCCGCGCGCGTTTCCAGAGCCGCTGCGCGCAGACGGTAAATCGTTTTGCCCGATCCATTTTGAAAGGCTTGCAGGTCTGGCGCGAGGCCAGCAAGGGAGCCGGGATAGGTCTGCGAATACTGCTTCCATCCACTCAGCGCGCTGTCGCGTGTCGAAAAAGCCCCGAGCTGCAACAGGAAGCCACCAGCCGGCGCAGTTTGAACAGCCGGTTCTGGCTTGGAAGGCGCAGCCGCTTTTTCTTCTACCGCCGCAACAACGGCCTCGGACGTGTCAGACGCCGCAGCAACAGACGTCTTTGCTGTCTCTTCGACTTGTTCCTTCGCACTTTCAACTGCGGCGCTTGGCGTGTCGTCCGTTTTCAAAGGACGCGCATAGCCGATGATGTCTTCGTCTTGCCTGCCAAGGTCGACAGCGCCGCTTTCCTCTCGCAACGCTTCTTCCAAGCGCGCAGCGCCGGTTACCGGCTGTTCTGAGCCTTGGGCAAATTGGGGCGCGCCGGTATCGGCCTGATCATCATTGAAATCGCCGCTGGCTGCCTCTTCAGGCGTGACTTTAAAGTCGCCAATGGGCGCAGCGATTAATGTGGGCGTACCGCCAGGCGCGTTACCGCCGGAGACGCCCGTACCTGCAATCCGATTATAAAAGATCGCCAGGAACGCAATGAAAACCAACAGAAAAATCGTGCCGATGATAGCGAGCGATTTGAACGTCATCGTCCCGCGATCAGGATCTGGCGCCGGCTCCAGCCATGGCAAACCGCCATCATCATCGTCAACGCCGCCGCTTCCTGGGTTCATCCCCATTTGTTTGCGCAGGGTATCGTTGGTCATGTCAGCGCATTTCCTCCACTGGTGTCACGCCTAAGACTGTGAGGCCAGATGCCAATATATGCCGCACACTGGCCAAGAGGGCTACGCGCGCCATGGTTAACGTTGTATTATCTTCTAAAATAAAGCGCAACGCCGGGCTGTCATTTCCGCGGTTCCAGTGACTGTGGAGCTGGGCCGCCAGCTCCTGAAGATAAAAGGCAATCCGATGCGGCTCATGCGCACTGGCCGCCGCGCGCACCTGGCGGGGCCATTGGGCGAGCATCATGATCAGCGCGAGCTCGCTGTCATCGGTCAGCAACGCCATATCCGCGTCCGCTATCTCAAAGTCGCCAATGGTATCGGTGGCGCGTTTGATGGCAGAGCAAATCCGGGCATGGGCGTATTGCACATAAAAGACCGGATTGTCTTTGGATTGCTCCATCACTTTGGCAAAGTCGAAATCCAACTGCGCATCGTTTTTGCGCGTGAGCATCATAAAGCGCACGACATCTTTGCCCACTTCTTCGACCACATCTTCCAGCGTCACGAAGCTCCCGGACCGCTTGGACATTTTTACAGGCTCACCAGCCCTAAAGAGCCGCACCATCTGGCAGACTTTAACGTCTAAGGACGCGTCCCCGCCCGAGATGGCCTCAATGGATGCCTGCATGCGTTTGATGTAGCCGCTGTGGTCCGCACCCCAGACATCGATCATCTCGCCATAGCCGCGATTTATTTTGTCATAGTGGTAGGCAATGTCAGCGGCAA
>JBCCDR010000324.1:0-3563 GCA_039030675.1 Pseudomonadota bacterium
TTCAGCGGCCCGCGAATATAATCCACATGGATATGCCCCGGCCGGCTTAACGTCACCTGAGAGCGGAAGCGTTCGCGAAACATTTTAAAGCCGATGACCAAATCCGCCGTCACCATATTGTCCGTGCGCTCGGTCACACGCGCGCCGACGCACCAGGGCAAAAAGCTTGGATAAGTTTCAATATCTGACACCAAGTCGAAAAGCTGCTGGGGCGTGTAAGGAAGCCGTTTTCTCTCGCGGTGGCGGGGCATTTGTGACGGCTTCCTTTTTGTTTTTATTCCGCGGCCACACGGGCGGCGTTGCGGGCTGCTTCACGGTCTAGCTTTTCAAGACGCGCCTTTTTAAGCTGCGCAAAGTCATCACCGGCATGATAGCTTGAACGGGTCAGCGGCGATGCAGACACCATCAAAAAGCCTTTGGCCCGCGCCATCTGCGCATAAGCTTCAAAGGTTTCAGGCGTGATGAACTCTTCCACCTTGGCATGCTTTGGCGTGGGCTGCAGGTATTGGCCAATCGTGAGAAAATCGATGCCCGCTGAGCGCATATCATCCATGACTTGATGGACTTCAAGACGCTGTTCGCTCAGGCCAACCATGATGCCGGACTTGGTGAAAATAGCCGGGTTGCGTTCTTTGACGCGCTCAAGCAAACGCAGCGAATGATAGTAGCGGGCGCCTGGGCGGATGGTGGGATAGAGCCGCGGCACTGTCTCTAAATTGTGATTGAAAACGTCTGGCCCCGCATCAACGATGCTTTCCAGAGCGTCATTGGGCTTATTGCGGAAATCAGGCGTTAAAATCTCAATGGTCGTGCTAGGCGTATGGGTGCGCAGTTCTTCAATGACTTTGACAAATTGCGTACTGCCGCCGTCAGGCAGGTCATCGCGGTCCACTGAGGTGATGACAATATGTTCAAAGCCCAAATTCGCAGCAGCAGTTGCCGTATTGCGCGGCTCGAAGGGGTCAACGGGATTGGGCATGCCGGTTTTGATGTTACAAAAGGCACAGGCACGCGTGCAGGTATCGCCCAAGATCATCACCGTCGCATGCTTTTGCGACCAGCATTCACCAATGTTGGGGCAAGCCGCTTCTTCACACACCGTGTTCAGTTTGAGCTCACGCATCAGCGCGCGCGTTTCCTGATACGTCTTGGAGACCGGCGCCTTCACGCGGATCCATTTTGGTTTGCGGCGTATGTCCAGACCTTCGCTCATGGCAGTCTACTTAATGTGTTTCGGCTGGCTTTGAAAGAGAGGTATTGTGCCACAGGCGTTCCTATCAATAACCAGCAAATCTAAAGACGATAAAAAGGGCTGCAAAAATGGCGGCCCAAAGCCCAATATGCTTGCCTGCCTTGGGCCAATTGCCACGATAGCCGCCAAGCGTAAAGAAACCGATGAGCGCCAAGAGCAGCAACAAATAAACTAGGTTTTGCAGTTGCCATTCGGCCACGGTCCACCCCCCTCTTATGACACGATGATGTCGAGCCCATCATAAGCCGGCCTGATGTGTGGCGGCAACTCTTTGCACAGCGTTTGATAGTCCATGTCCCAAGCCATATGGGTCAGATAGGCGCGCGCCGGTTTAAAGCGGTCTATCCATTCCAGCGTCAGGTCCAAATGCGGATGCGTGGGATGGGGTGTGCGCCGCAAAGCATCGACAACCCATACATCCAAGTCTTCCAGGAAGCGCTCGGAATCGGCAGGGATACCATTAAAGTCAGTCGTATAGGCGACGTTGGCAACGCGGTATCCAACGCTTTGGATGGCGCCATGGTTCAGCCAAAAGCTATCCACTGTCATCGGCCCGACCTCTAACGCCTTGCCAACGTCCAGCACATGGTCTTGCGCTATGGCTGGATAGCCTTTGGCGCCTTTGAAGACATAGCCAAAGCGCTCCTTGAGCACATCCAGCGTGCGCGCATCGGCATAAACATCCACCTGGCGCTTCATGGCATGGAAAAGGCCGCGCAGATCATCAATGCCATGACAATGGTCTGCGTGGTCATGGGTATAAAACACAGCATCTACCGCAGCGATGTTTGCGTCCAAAAGCTGCTCGCGCAGGTCAGGCGTGGTGTCGAACAAAAGGCGGGTGCCGCCCTCCTCAATCGTCAGCGAGACACGCCTGCGCCGGTTCTTGGGTTCCTCAGGGTCGCAATCGCCCCAATATCCACCAATACGCGGGACGCCATGGGACGTGCCGCATCCAAGAACCGTGACTTTCATGAACGCGGCGCGGCTTTGTTGAAGAGGGTAAAGAAATTCTCAGCCGTCACTTTCGCAAGTTTAGCCACGTCCTCCCCGCGCAAATCGGCTAAAAACCGGGCCGTGTCGGCCACAAAGGCTGGCTCACATGTTTTGCCGCGATGTGGCACTGGTGCCAAAAACGGGCTGTCGGTTTCGATGAGCATGCGCTCAAGCGGCAATCGTTTGGCCGTCGCTTGCAGGTCTTTCGCGGATTTGAATGTCACGATACCTGATAGGGAAATGTAAAAGCCCAGGTCCATCGCGATGTCAGCAAAGGCATCACTGGCCGTGAAGCAGTGGATCACGCCCGCGTAAGGGCGTCGCTCCATTTCTTCGCGCAGAATACGGGCCGTATCATCCTCCGCATCACGCGTATGCACGATGAGAGGCAATCCAGTCTCTTGGGCTGCGCGGATATGGAGGCGAAAGCTGTCTTGCTGATCTGCGCGCGGTGCGTTGTCATAATAATAGTCGAGCCCGGTCTCGCCTATCCCAACAACTTTATCGCTCTCCGCAGCCTTGATGAGCACCTGCTCCCCAGCAACGGCGTTGTCGCCGGCTTCATGGGGGTGCACCCCAGCGCTCACGTGAATATCATCATTGCCTTCTGCGATCGCGATGATGTCTGGCAGCTCGCTCAGCTTGGTGTTGATGGCAAGCATATGCGACACGCCAGCATCGCGGGCGCGGGCGATGACGCCATCGACGTCTTCGACCAGGCCTTTGTAGTTGAGATGGCAGTGGCTATCGACAAATCCGCTCATGCCGGCGCCTCCTCCATCTCCAAGCGAGGGAAGATGCCTTGCGGCTTATCCAGCGGGCCGCCGCCCGCGAGCCTGTTTGTGTCTCCTAGGGCCGAGAAGGAGCGCGCATCAGCATCAATGGCGAGCGCATCAAGCAAGCGCCCTGCCCCTTCTGGAATGAAAGGCTGAGCCAGGATCGCGAATTGCCGCAGCGCTTCAGCGGTCACATACAGCACGGTTGCCATCCGCTCAGGATCCGTTTTGCGCAGCACCCAAGGTTCCTGCGCAGCGAAATAAGTATTGCCTTGCCCAATGACCTGCCAAAGGCGCTCAAGAGCTTTGTGCAACGCCAAAGCGCTCATGTCCTCACGCATGCTAGAGAGCAATCCGTCGACGGACTCCAGAAAGGCTGTATCACTCTCGCTGAGCGGCCCTGGCTGCGGAAAGGCACCGTCACAGTTCTTATAGATCATGGACAGCGAGCGCTGCGCCAAATTGCCAAGATCATTGGCTAAATCAGCATTGCAGCGATTGACGATGGCTTCGTGCGAATAGCTCCCGTCCTGACCGAA
>JBCCDR010000325.1:0-3555 GCA_039030675.1 Pseudomonadota bacterium
GCAATAGCGGTGCAAAGGAGATTTCTTGGGATGGGCGCTTTACATTGACAGTCTGCGGCGCGTCGACTAAGAGACCCGCTGATTTACAGATACCCCAAAGCCGCCGGCACCGTTGCAGGGCACACCTGGCGCGCTTTGCTTGGAGACAGAAGCAATGAAACGCACATTTCAACCCAACACGCGCCGGCGCGCGAAGAAACATGGCTTCCGGGCACGGATGGCCACGAAAAATGGCCGCCGGGTTGTGAATGCACGCCGGGCGCGCGGCCGTAAACAGCTGACGGCTTAAGTTACGCGCTGAGTGGCGTAGAGCACCGACACGGAAAGCTGAAGGCATGCCTAGGCCGCTGCCAACCCTTAAAAAACGACGCGACTTTTTAGCCATGAACCGGGCGGACCGCTGGGTCACCAATGGGTTCATTCTGCAATATGCGCCTGGCTCTGGCGCAGTGGGCTATACTGTCACTAAAAAAGTTGGCAACGCGGTTGTGCGCAACCGCGTCAAACGCCGGCTGCGCGCTATTGCGTCCACCGTCCTTCAGCCCGAAGAAGCAACCATGGTGCTCATTGGCCGGCCAGGCGCGCAAGACATGCCTTTTAAAACGCTGGAAAAAGACCTGCGCTGGGCGCTCAAGCGGGTCAAACAACGCGTGCAGGCCCCGTGATGCGCGTGCGCGATGTCGCTGTGGGGCTGATTTGGCTTTATCAACACACACTGGGCCTTGCGCTGGGCCCGCGCTGCCGATATCAGCCAACATGTTCACACTACGCCCGAACCGCTATTACGCGCTTCGGGCTTTTTAAAGGCGGTGTTCTTGCCGCGCGGCGCATTGGCCGGTGCCACCCCCTTGGCGGCTCTGGCTACGACCCTGTGCCCGAGCGAGAGCCCAAAGCGGAAAAGGCCCAAGCGGTTTCGCCTGGGAATATGACATAGACCATGGGCGAGCAGAAAAACCTCATCATTGCCTTTGCTTTGGCGCTCGGCGTGCTGCTGATTTGGGATACCTTTGTATTCCAGCCAGAACGCAAACGCATGGAAGCAGAGCTGGCCGCGGAAGAAGCCGCTCAAAAAGCGTCACAAACCGTGCAAGCAGGCGCGGATGGCATCAGCGCACCCAGCGCTCCGGCGCTAAGTCCAGCCGCCCTGCCAGCAGCGCGCATGGATGTGCTGGCCGCAACCGAGCGCCTTCCGTTTGAAAACGGCCAAATCAAAGGCTCCATCGCGCTCACCGGCGGGCGCCTGGATGACCTGACGCTCACGCAGTATTTTGAGACGATTGAGCGCGAAGATGAGGTTGTCCTGCTGTCGCCCGGCAAGACAGAACGGCCTTACTATATTGAGATGGGCTGGATTGCGCCGCAAGGCGCGGTCATCGCCGTCCCCACCGCCAAGACGGTTTGGAGCGCCTCGGCCGCGAAATTAACGCCGCAAACGCCCGTCACCCTAACCTGGGACAATGGGGCGGGGCTAGTCTTCAAGCGGACCTATACGCTTGATGAGAACTTCCTTTTCAGCGTGGAACAATCCGTCGAAAACACAACCAGCACCCCCGTTCAGCTGTTCCCCTATGGCCAGATTTTCCGCCGGAACCTGCCAGAACTCGAGAATTTCTTCGTGCTGCATGAAGGGCCGCTCGGTGTCTTCGAAGGCAGCCTCAAAGAAGTCGATTATGATGACATTGTCGATGACGGCGCACGCTCTTTTAAGTCCACCGATGGCTGGGTTGGGATTACCGACAAGTATTGGCTGACTACGCTAGTCCCGAGCCAGGGCGAGCCCTTTACCGCGGAAATGAAGCAACCGCGGGGCTTTGCTGACGCTTACATTGTCAATTTCCGTGAAGACCCCAAAACCATTCCGGCCGGCGGTAGTGCAGGCGTCACCAATGCGGTGTTTGCCGGGGCCAAGCAGGTCGAGCTGATTGACGAATACGAAGAAAAACTGGGCATCCGCTTGTTTGACCGGACCATTGATTGGGGCTGGTTTTGGTTCCTCACCCAGCCCATCTTCTACGCGCTGAAATTCATCTATAATCTGGTTGGAAACTTCGGCATCGCCATCATCATTTTGACCGTTGGCATCAAGGCCCTGCTCTTCCCGCTGGCCAACAAGCAGTTTGAGAGCTTTGCCAAAATGAAGGTCCTGCAGCCCAAAATGAAAGCGCTGCAAGAACGTTTTAAGGACGACAAGCAGAAGCTGCAGATGGAGATGATGCAGCTGTATAAGAAAGAGAAGGTCAACCCGCTGTCAGGCTGTTTGCCCATCTTTGTGCAAATCCCCATCTTCTTCTCACTTTATAAAGTGCTCTTCGTGACCATTGAGATGCGCCATGCGCCCTTCTTTGGCTGGATTAAAGACCTTTCCGCGCCCGACCCTTTAACGCCGGTCAATCTGTTCGGCGCGCTAGCCTTTGACCCGCCGCAAGTCATCGCCATTGGCATCTGGCCCATCATCATGGGGCTCTCCATGTGGCTGCAGCAGAAGATGAACCCAACGCCAATGGACCCAACGCAGGCTAAAATCATGAGCTTCCTGCCCATTATCTTCACCTTCATCCTGGCGCCTTTCGCGGCTGGCTTGGTGATTTATTGGACATGGAACAACCTGCTGTCCATCGCCCAGCAATGGGTCATCCAGCGCAAGGTCACGGCCAAAACTGCTGAGACATGAGCGCCTTAAGCGCTGGAGAGAAAGCCCGCGCGGAGGCTATCGCCAAACGCAATTGGCTGTTCTTAAAAGGCGTCGTCAGCCCTGATGGCGTACCTGCCGCCGACCGCCCCGAAGTTGCCTTTGCAGGGCGCTCGAACGTCGGCAAATCAAGCCTCATCAACGCGCTGCTGGCCCAGAATGGCCTAGCGCGCACCTCCAACACACCAGGCCGCACGCAAGAGATTAACTTCTTCACCGCGGGCGAGGAAGCCATGCGCGCCTATGTGGTAGATCTGCCAGGCTATGGCTATGCCAAGGCGCCGAAGAAAACCGTCGCGCAATGGACAAACCTCATCATGAGCTATCTGCGCGGGCGGCCGAACCTCAAACGCGTCTTCCTGCTGATTGACGCCCGCCACGGCATCAAAGCCACCGACGCCCAGGTGATGGAGCTGCTTGATGATGCGGCCGTGAGCTATCTGGCCGTGCTCACCAAATTGGATAAGCTCAACCGCGACGACCAGCAGCGTGTGGCTGATAAAACCAGAGCGAGCCTGGACAAACGCGTGGCCGCCTACCCGGACCTGATGCAGACCTCGACGCTCAAAGGCTGGGGGTTGGATGAGGCGCGCTTCGAGCTTGCCAATGCCCTAGAAATCTCGCCCGCTTTGCTGAACTTGATTCAGCATCTCTTGCCGAGAGAGGCCCTGAATCAAGTTCAGGGCTGCGGATGTTTTAGAGGCCATCCTCACGCTTAGACAGCCATTTCTTATGGGCCTTTTTCAGCGGCGCAATCTGCGCTGCGTCGCTGACAATAAGGTCAAAGCCGCCATCATAGGGCGCGAAGACATTGCCTGTTGCAGGCGAGAGCCACAGCGCGCGCGGGGATAAATCTTCGGCAATGC
>JBCCDR010000326.1:0-3552 GCA_039030675.1 Pseudomonadota bacterium
AAGCAGGCTGGTTTGCAGGACAGCGCGGTTGAGAAACGGGCGTCGTCCTATTCCAAAGGGATGCGCCAGAAGGTTGGGATTGCCATCGCGCTTGCAAAAGGCGCGAAAGCGCTGCTGCTCGATGAACCGATGTCTGGACTTGACCCGTCGGCTGCGAACAGCCTGTGTGCGTCTCTTGTGGAGTTTAAAGACGCAGGTGGTGCCATTTTGATGGCCACGCATGATGTGTTTCGCGCCAAAGAGATTGGCTCTCAAATTGGCATCATGAAATCAGGGCAGCTTCTCGACCTGTTTGATACCGCAACCTTAGACGCCGCTGAAATCGAGCGGATTTACCTCGCCCATATGCACGGCGACACCTCTGACTTTGCCAGGACCGCGTAATCTCATGATCCTCACAATCGCCCGGAAAGAATTTACGACATACTTCAGAAGTGGTGTGTTTATCAGTCTAGCGGCCGCCATTGTTGCCTTGCTGGTTGCGGCGGCTGCTTTGTCGTCGCAAAGGATGGAAACCTACGCGCGCGAGCGTGCGTCCGCGAAGATGGTGGACCGCGATGTTTGGGATGGTCAAGGCGAAAAAAATCCCCATGCAGCGGCGCATTTTGCGCGCTACGCCTTTAAACCCATTCCACGTCTTGTGGCGTTTGATCCCGGCATTACCGACTATGCTGGGATTGCGCTCTGGCTAGAGGCGCATTACCAAAACCCTGCTGTATTTCGCCGCGCGGAAGATCTTGGGGACGCAGGCAGGCTTGCGGATCTCTCACCGGCCTGGGTTTTGCAACTTGCAGCGCCGCTTTTCATCTTTCTAATATTGTACAGCGCGGTGTCCGGGGAACGCGAATCTGGTGTTTTGCGCCAAATTGCAACGACTAATGCGCGCCCGCGAGACCTACTATTGGGCAAATTGCTTGGCGTTGGGTTTTCCCTGGGCATTGCTC
Source organism: Pseudomonadota bacterium (assembly GCA_039030675.1). Classification (GTDB taxonomy): domain Bacteria; phylum Pseudomonadota; class Alphaproteobacteria; order Sphingomonadales; family CAKZYD01; genus CAKZYD01. The sequence continues at coordinate 945 of JBCCDR010000326.1, forward strand.
TGTTGCCAGCCTTGGCGCTCGCGCTTTGGATCCTGTCAAAGGCGCAGGTTGCGTCGGTACTGCCAGATATTGGCAGCCGAACTATCGGGCTCGTGATCCTCTATACTACCTTTCTGGCGGCTGTCGGGGCCTTTGCAATTGGTGTCTCCGCCTTGTTTAAAGAGAAACGCAGCGCGTTGATCTTTTTATCCGCGCTTTGGGCGGTCAGTTTTGTGATGCTGCCGCGTGTTGCATCTGGCGTTGGTGTCCTGTTCTACCCTCAACCTGATCCCATTGCGTTGTCAGCGCAGTTGTCGAAAGCCTCCAAGGGCGCCGGGGGCGACGCGCAGTATCAAGCGGCGATTAAAAAGGCAGTCCTGACCGAATACAATGTGGATAGTGTCGAGGCACTGCCAATCAGCTATTTGGGCTACACGTTACAAAAAGCTGAAGAATATTCCTTCGACATTTTTGAAGACATCTATCGCCGCCTGGACGTTCAATATGACAACCAAGAGAACGTTATGCGCAGTTTTGCTGTGCTGTCTCCTGTCATGTCCCTGCGGGCCTTGTCGTCGGGGCTGGCGGGCGCAGACCGGCTTCACCAAAATGCGTTCAGAGACGGGGCAGAACTCCACCGCCGCGAGAGTATTAAGCTGTTGAATGACGATCTCATGCTCAATGGGAAAGGGCAGCGGCGCTACGCGGCGGGCGCGGACCTTTGGAGCCAAATTAAAGACTTCACCTACACACCGCCGCGCTTTGTTGCCCTACTATCGCACTACGCGGTTCATCTGATTGTGGTGGCGCTTTATATCATCTTGGCCTTTTGGTTTGCGCTGTGGTCGTTAAAGCGCGCGCATCGACGGGTGGCAGCATGATGTCAAACCCAGTTTTAGAGCTTGAGAAAAAACTCTTCTTTTTTGCGACGCCGGGGCTGTCCATTGCGATCGCTTTGCTGGTCTTTGGGGCAGTTGCTGCCTTAAATGGCTCGACTTACATCCAAGAAACGCTGCAGCGTCAAACCCAGTTTTTAGAGGCGGGGAACACGCAGCTACAAGAGTGGCGACAGTCGCTTGTCATGATTGAACACACAGGCAAAGCAGCGTCGCCTTTTCAGGCGCGTCCCACAAGTATTAGACTTCCGATGGTCTTGCCGCCCGCACCATTGGCCGATTTTGCCTCAGGCTCTATGGAGCTGATCCCAACGACCACGACGCTCACGGCCTGGTCAAACCCAGGCAGTCTGTTTGCAGAATATGAGATCGCCAACCCGACGGTTCTTCAAATCGGCGGCTTTGATTTTACGTTTTTGGCCGTCGTCATTTTGCCAATCTTAATGATTGGGGCGTCTTTTGACATTGTTGCCGGAGACCGCGAACGCGGCCGCGCAAGATTGGTCGCCGCGCAAGCAGGCCATGTGGGCCCGTCAGTCTGGAAACGGCTGATGATGCGCAATCTTGCTATTTGGGCGGTCTTCGCACTTATCGCGGTCATTGCAGCGCTGGCAGTCTCTCAGAGTGCAGGGGCTGAACGCCTTACGCACCTTCTGGTCTGGCTGAGCATGACCGCAGTCTATGCTGTGTTTTGGTTTGCAATGATTGCGTTCCTTTCTGCTGGGCTTAAACGCAGTGAAACCGTCGCTGCGACCTTGTTTGCAAGTTGGGCCATTTTTGTCTTTGCCGTTCCGGCCATCAGCAGCGCGGTCGCAGAGGCGGCCTATCCGCCGCCGTCACGTTTGGCATTTTTATCGGAAATGCGCGAAGCAGAAGCTGAGGCGAAGCTTGAAACCGCTGACCTTACGGCTGGTTTCTTAGCAGATCATCCCGAATTGACGGTCAGCGATGCGGCGATACCTGCCTTTTATCAATCCAATTTCCTAGCGAACCAGGCCGTGACACGGCGTGTGAAACCCTTGTTAGAGCGGTTCAACCAATCACGCCGTCAGCGCTCTGACCTCATAGACACATTCCAATATCTCTCGCCCGCTTTGATCATAAACCGAGCGCTCTCAAGCATTGCTGGCGGCGATGTCGAGCGCGGCAAGGCGTTTCAAGACCAGGCGCGCGCAGCTTTGGAAGACTTTACCGCCAGGATAGGGACCGCCGTGGTTGCAAAGCAGCGCATATCTGTTGCTGACTTTGATAATATTCCAGACTACGCCTATCAGGAACAGTCATTTGCGGACACACTGGCCCCTGTCATCCTGCCGAGCCTGTATTTGATTTTGGCATCGATTGTGTTGCTAGGGGTGTCGATAAGGCGCTTGAAAAGTCCGCTTGAGACTTTGTTATAAAGATGGCCGCGACAACGGTGCATAAAGGGTGTTGACGCACGAGACGGGGAGAGCGGGGCCCAATATGCAGAAAACGGATCGCCTTGTTTTGCTCCGACAAGAACGCTTGGCTTATTTAGACGCTGTGGCTAGCGGCGATATTGCGTCTGCCTGGTCGGCTCTGGAAAGAGAGCATATTCTCGCGCAACCTTTTTTTTGGCCGCACATCAAATCTCATTCCGCAATGCTGCGTTTCGCAGTGCATCAGCGCGACATTAAGGAAATCTTCGGCCAAATACTGCGTCTCGTATTGGCACCTCTAGGCAATGTCTTTGGGCGTTTACCCCATGGCAA
>JBCCDR010000327.1:0-3527 GCA_039030675.1 Pseudomonadota bacterium
GGAGGGGTTCACAATCTTTGACCCTTTCCCACTCGAAGACACGATGATTCCCGAAGGCAAAACCTGGATGATTAACTTCCGAGTTGGCGACCTGGCAAAGATGATCGATCAATTGCGCAAGGCTGGCATCGCTGTTTCGGAGCTTGAAGAATATCCACATGGCAAGTTCGCGGCGCTGCTCGACCCCGAAGGCAACGCGATACAGCTGTGGGAACCGCCGATCGCCTAGGTATCTCAGGCAAAAACCATCGGCAAAATGCATTGAACGGCGTTCACTTCCGTTTTTTCTATGATTGCCCCGTGTTTCTCCCCAATTAAACACAGTTTTCACATATTGCTGCCATTGCAAGCCAATGTGTCGCAGGCTATGCCTGCGCGCATTGTCGAACTCATCTAAGAAGCGGAACACTCCTCCATGCGCGTTACGAAAAAAGTTAAAGACATTCTGGCTGGCTATGAAAGCGATAACCCGGGCACAAAGGCGAATATCGCGCGCATTTTGTCGACCGGAAAACTCGGCGGCACAGGCAAAATGGTCATCCTGCCCGTCGACCAGGGCTTTGAGCATGGCCCTGCGCGCTCCTTCGCGCCTAACCCGGCTGCCTATGACCCCTCCTATCACCCCAAGCTTGCGAGTGATGCCGGCCTGAACGCCTATGCAACCCCGCTTGGAATGATGGAAGCGGTGGCGGATAGCTTTGCCGGCCAGATTCCGCTGATTTTGAAAGTCAATTCAGCCAACTCTTGGGCCAACGAGAAGAACCAAGCCATCACGGGTTCTGTTGACGACGCACTGCGGCTGGGCTGCGCTGCCATCGGCTTTACCATCTATCCAGGCTCTGAATACTGCTTTGATATGATGGAAGAAATCAGAGAGATGTCTGAGGAAGCCAAATCAGTGGGCATCGCAACGGTCCTGTGGTCCTATCCACGCGGCGGCGATATCTCCAAAGCAGGCGAAACAGCCATCGACGTTGGTGCCTATGCTGCACATATGGCAGCCCTCATGGGCGCGCATATCATCAAAGTGAAGCTCTCAAGTGACCATCTGGAACAACCTGATGCTAAGAAAGTCTATGAAGCAGAGGGCATCGACATTTCCACGCAAGCGGCACGGGTGAAACACGTGGTGCAATCCTGTTTTAACGGCAAACGCTTGGTGGTCTTCTCAGGCGGCGCGAAGAAAGGCGCTGACTCAGTCTATGACGATGCCCGCGCCATTCGCGATGGCGGCGGCAACGGCTCCATCATTGGCCGCAATACCTTCCAGCGCCCGCGCGAGGATGCGCTCGCGATGCTGCAAAAAATCATCAATATCTATCTCGGCAAGGAATAGGCATTTACCCAGTCCCCACTCGGCTTTACACCGGGCCGCATGAGTGAGACTGACGACAACCCTCCCTGCCAGCTTTATGCGATCACGCCGCCGCAAATTGATGTGGCGGCGTTCGCGCAGCGGCTTGAAGCAGCCGCGGCGGGCGGACCCATCGCGTGCCTTCAGCTGCGCCTGAAGGGCGTTGACGACCGAGACATTTTAAAGGCTGCTGATGCGCTGATGCCCATCTGCGCGCGTCATGACATTGCTTTTGTTATGAATGACCGCGCTGACTTAGCACAGATGTGCGGTGCCGACGCGGTCCATCTGGGCCAGTCCGATGGTCTTGTGAAAGAAGCACGGGATTTGCTCGGTTTTGATAAGGCAGTTGGCGTGACCTGCCACGGCTCACGCCACCTGGCGATGGTTGCGGGCGAACAAGGAGCGGACTATGTGGCCTTTGGCGCCTTCTTTGCCTCAAAAACCAAAGAACCGCCAACGATGGCTGAGCCAGATATTTTAAGCTGGTGGTCAGCCCTTGCAGAGCTGCCAAGCGTTGCTATAGGCGGCATCACGCCGGATAACTGCGAGACTTTGGTCAAGGCAGGGGCAGATTTTATCGCAGCCAGCCATGCAATTTGGTCCCATCCCGACGGGCCAGGCGCCGGCGTGAATGCTTTTCACACCGCTATCGACGTGGCTTTAAGCAGCAAATAGACGGTCAATTTCGCCAACCAGTTCACGCAAGTGAAATGGCTTGGAGAGGACCTTCGCTTCCTTAGGCGCTTTGTTGCGACCATTCAGCGCGACGGCAGCGAAACCGGTGATGAACATAACGCGCATCTCCGGGGCGAGCGTTGAGGCCCTTTGGGCAAGCTCAATTCCGTCCATCTCCGGCATCACAATGTCGGTAAGCAGCAACTCATAATCGCCGGTGGCAATGAGCGGCAGAGCGGCTGTTCCGCGGTCTACAGAAGAGACCACATGGCCAGCTTTCTCCAATGCCCGCTGCAGGAAACTGCGCATTGAGCTGTCATCTTCAGCTAAAATGATGGTAGCCATGCGACCTCACTTTTTATTCACCGCGCGCATTAAACCGCACGCTTCTTACCCTTGCAGCGTTGTCTTTTAAGTGCCTTGCCTTAAGATACTGTAATAGGCGGGTGAAAATATGCAGCAGAATTTATTTACGGAAGGCGCATGAAAAGCTTTCAATTGCCGCTCAGCGACGTGCCTGCCTACCAGGAAGCCCTTCCTGCAGCGCTGACACGTCCGCTCGTCCTCGCCTCACCACATAGCGGCCGCGTCTATCCCACCTGTTTTGTTGAGCAAAGCCGGCTTAATCATGCAACGCTGAGGCGCTCTGAAGATTTCTGCGTTGACCTGCTGTTCGATTTTGCGCCGTCTATCGACATTCCCATCATCAGCGCTGAGTTTCCGCGCTGTTTTGTTGACGTAAACCGCGGCGCCGATGAGCTGGACCCTGTTTTGTTTGGCCAGGTCGCTAAAAACAACATGATTATCTCGCGCCGCGTTGCCAACGGCCTCGGCGTTATCCCACGGGTCGTTGGTGCTGGTGTTGAGATTTATGCCAATGCGCTGTGCGTTGAAGATGCGCAGGACCGCATAGACCGTTTTCACAAACCCTATCACGCAGCAACCAAAGCCTTGGCTGATAAGGTCGCAAGCCAATTTAAGGTCTCTTTGTTCATCGATTGCCATTCTATGCCAGATTCTGCAGCTGGCAGACGCTCTCAAGGCGGCAAGACAACAGACATGGTTATTGGCGATTTACATGGACAGTCATGCGCGCCGCGCCTGTCTCAAGCCGCCGCTATTTCATTGCGAGAAATGGGATATTCTGTGGTCCGCAACGACCCCTATGCTGGCGGCTATAGCACCCAGGTGCATGGCCGCCCGTCCCAAGGTCGGCATTGTATCCAGCTGGAAATCAATCGGCGCCTTTACATGGATGAGCGCCGTCTGCGTCTCACATCAGGCTTTGATGTGCTTAAACGAAACATGCAGGTTTTCGTCGAGCATATGGCCAATGTGGTCGAAGACATTAACAGAGCTGACCCTGAAGCCATTGCTGCTGAATAGGCGGTAAATCGCAAAAGCCGAGGCCCTAAACAAAAAAAGACCGGACCTCTCGGCCCGGCCCAGGTTCAGGGAGGAAACACCCGCAAAGCGGGTATGTGAGATAACTCAC
>JBCCDR010000328.1:0-3520 GCA_039030675.1 Pseudomonadota bacterium
AAAGGTACCGGTCATAGAGTTTGCAATGACCTTCTCATCCGCGCCCACATATTCCGGCCGCGCCAAAATCTTCACGGCTTCCTTGCGGTTGGCGTTGTTGTTCTCATCCAGCCACATGGCGGCGCGGATGAGGGCTTTGACGACCGCTAAGTGCGTGTTGGGGTTTTCGTCTGCCCAGGCCTTTGAGACGCCGAAGACTTTTTCCGGATTGTTTTTCCAGATTTCATAGTCGGTGATAACCGGCACACCGATACCTTTGAACACAGCTTGCTGGTTCCAAGGCTCACCCACGCAATAGCCGTAGATGGTGCCTGCCTCCATGGTGGCAGGCATCTGCGGCGGAGGGGTCACTGACAGCAGAGCGTCTGCTTGGATTTGGCCGGAGATATCCGTCTTAGAATAGAAGCCAGGATGAATGCCGCCAGCAGCAAGCCAATAGCGCAGCTCGTAATTGTGCGTCGAGACCGGGAAAACCATGCCCATGTTGAAGGGCTTGCCTTCAGCCTGATACTTCTCAACCACTGGCTTGAGCGCAGTTGCTTTGATGGGGTGGACAGGCTTGCCGTCTTTATCCATCTCCAGATAGGGCTTCATTTCCTCCCAAACGTCATTTGAAACGGTGATACCGTTTCCGTTCAGGTCCATGGAAAAGGCGGTGATGATGTGCGACTGGGTGCCAAAGCCGATCGTCGCGCCAAGCGGCTGACCGGCCAGCATGTGCGCGCCATCGAGCTCGCCATCGATGACGCGGTCCAGCAGAACCTTCCAGTTCGCTTGCGGCTCTAACGTGACGTAGAGGCCTTCATCTTCGAAATATTGTTTTTCATAGGCAATCGCCAGCGGCGCCATGTCCGTCAGCTTGATGAAGCCGAATTTAAGCTCGTCCTTTTCAACATCCAGATAGTTCGTCTCAGCATTCACCATGGGGGAGAAGGCGAGGCTGGCGGCAACAGCAAGGCTGGATAAGCAAGAGCGAAGAATTGAGCGGCGTGAATGCGCCATAGTGAAGTTTCCCTTCCTGAGTGGCCTCCAGTTGTTTTCCCCAAGGCCTTTGAACCAAAAAAAAAACCGCAGCGGACGAGGTCGGCAAAAGTGCCTGTTGTCCGGACTGCGGTGTCGGTTGTTTTGGCGGCCCGCCGTTGGACCGCGAAAATCAGAATACAGAGTGCTTAAAAAATAAGCAGTCGATCTCTATGCTTAAAGATTGAACATTCTTGCGTTGCAGCGCAACATTAAAATGCGTTCGCTAAGACTCTTTTTGGCTAACCCTTTGAAAAAGAACGCAAGTATCCCTCGATATCCTCAGGGTCGAACGGCTTGCCATCAAAGAAGTTATCCGGGCCAAGCACCAGCGGGCGCCCACGCGCGCCTGCGAGAGTCGGCTCCATAAGGGCCCCTTCCACTTTTTCACTCGCCCCTGGGAAAATGGGAGACGGGTCCATTTCCTCCAGCGCATGCCGGTAGGTATCGGGCCGGTAGCACTCGCGCACCCGCGCTTCTGCCTCGCTGGAATGCGTGGTCTGCTCCCAGCGAATCATTTGCGAGTAAAGCCAAAGCGCTTGCGACCGCCAAGGGAAGTTGGCGGCTTGTTTATGGAAGACAATGAAGTTGTCGACATTTTGCGCTTGCCCGCCTTGGGTAAACGGCAAACTGCCTTTAAGGGCGTTTAAAATGATGTGCGAGGGCACATCCACATAATGCGGCAGCGCCAAAATCTGGGCGAGTTCTTCGCGGTTTTCCGGCGCATCACACCACTGGGCGGCGCGGTACAGCGCTCTGATGGTCGCTTCCAGCGTCTTAGGATTGGCTGACGCCCAATCGCTGCGCACCCCGTAGACTTTCTCAGGCCCCCAGCGCCAAAACTCCGCTTTGGGCAGCACAATACGCGCCAGGCCCATATCGACCGCCAGGCTGTTCCAAGGCTCGCCCACGCAGAAACCATCAATCTGCCGCGCGCGCAGGCTCTCAGCAATCAGCGACGGCGGTATGACGACCAGGCGCACATCCACATCCGGATCAATGCCGGCCGCAGCAAGCCAATAGCGCAGTTCATAATTATGGCAGCTGAAGGGATAGACGACGGCAAAGGTCAGCGGTTCTTTGGCCTTCTCGATCACCTTCTTGAGCGCCGTGCCGGAGCTGACAGGATCGCTCAAGGCGCTGCCAGAGGCATCCATCATAGCGTTGTAGACATCCGCTGACACAGTGATAGCGTTGCCATTCAGGCTCATGACAAACGGCGCTTCGACAGCCACTTGCACCTGCCCAATGCCCAATGTGGACGCAACGGGCATGCCCGCTAACATGTGCACACCGTCAAAATAGCCGAGGTTGAGCTTATCGCGAATGGTGGCCCAATTGCGCTCCTTATGGAGCGCAAAGGAGAGGCCCTCTTGAGCAGCAAAGCCCTTCTCATGGGCCGCAACCAAGACGGCGCAATCTAGCAGCGCAATGAAGCCAATATCGAGGCTCGTTTTCTCCAGGCCGACGCTCATGGCTGCGCCCCGCCCAGCAAGTCCGCTGCTGTAATGATCGACTGGGCTATCTCAACGAGTTTCTTCTTCTGGTTCATGGCCGTGGTGCGAAGCAGTTTATAGGCTTCTTCCTCGCTCAGCTGTCGTTGTTCCATGATGATCCCTTTGGCGCGGTCGATGATCTTGCGGTCGGCAAGCTCATTGCGCACACTTTCCAGCTCATCACTCAGCCGCGCGAAGGCGTTAAAGCGGCTGATGGTCATATCCAAAATCGGTTTGACGCGCTCTTTCTTCAGGCCATCGACAATGTAGGCGGACACACTGGCGTCAATGGCCGCCTCAATCATGGACGTGTCTGACTGATCGACAAACATCGCGACCGGGCGCTGGACTGACCGGGAGACCTGGAACATCTGTTCCAGCGTGTCGCGGCTGGGGTTTTCCAAGTCAATCAAAATGACGTCAGGATCGATCAGCGACAGCCGCCGCAACAGGCCTGTCATATCAGCGATGAGCGTGACGTCTTCATATCCCGCTTCGCGCAGGCCGTCTTCGAGCACGGCTGCACGGGCAGGATGCTCATCAATCACAACAATGCGAATGCTCTGCGGCTGCACGGCGCGCGATATTCCCCTGACATGGACCCCGTCTTTTGCACTGCAGCTAAAACGGGGCCGACGTCAAGATGTTGCAAAAGCTGCATCAATATTTGAAATTTATGTCAAACGTCATGCGGCGTGTATCGGTGGCAAATTGGTCAGCATTGTACTCGCCATATTTGAAGCCGAAGAGGAATTTTTTCCACTTTGCGGTGATCACGAAGTCAACCTCATCGCCATAGTCAGCGCCGCCAAAATCAGCGTCGAAGGTATGATACCAAACGGCTGCGGACACTTTTGAGAAAGGCCCCACATTGGCTTTGCTATAGCCGGCTTTGACGTAGAAGTTGCGCACGCCGGTGTTAGGTGTTGCGAGGAACAAGTCAGCGAAACCCTGGAATTTATGGGCTGTTGCATAAGGGGTTGCAAAGCCGCGCACGCCATTGT
>JBCCDR010000329.1:0-3512 GCA_039030675.1 Pseudomonadota bacterium
GCCACAACCGCGCGGATGATGCAGTATGATGCACGCAGAAAATCTCTGCTGATCACCTACCTGCTGTGGTTTTTCCTGCCGACGCTTGGCGTTCACCGGATGTATCTGGGCAAGTGGATCAGCGGCTTCTTCATGCTTGCGCTCACGCTCATTGGTGGCGCGCTGACCTTCATTCTTGTGGGCTATCTGCCCTTAGCCCTGGTCGGCCTTTGGTGGCTTCTTGATGCCATCTTGAACTACATCAATGTCGAGCAGCACAACGCCGACTTAGCCTACCGCCTCAGTTGAGGCGCCATCCTCATCGAGTAAAAACTCCAGAGCATATTGCTGCGCCTTCTTCGAATGGCGCAGCCAAGTATGTTGGGCGCGGACAGTCTTAAAATGATGACGCCGGCGCGGGCGCGTCTCGCGCACAGATACCGTGCCATCATCATCCCCAACGAGCAAAGGATTGAAGCCCGCTGACTTACCGCGCGCACCGGCAATCACCATCAGGTCAATTTCCCGCGGCAAGTCCGGCGCATTTTTAGGGTCCTGCAGAAACGTCAAAGGCGGGCCCACGATCGGGTGAAGCAGCTTCATTTGCGCGAATAGACGGGCCATGGCTGCGCCGCGGATCGGCGGAGCGACCATGACGACTTTTTCAGGCATGAGTGTCCGCGGCCAGTGGCTTTGGGAGACGGCATTGCAAAGCACCAAACCGCCCATGGAATGCGTGACCGCATCCAAACGCTCAATGCCGTCCAGCCGCGAAACCAGCTTTGCGAGCCGGCGGCCGTGCGTCACAAGGTCAGCGCGCGTGCTGGGATAATTAATCAGCGCGCACTCAAGCCCGTTCTCCTCAAAAAACTTGCCAAACGGTTGCAAGAACCGCCAGGTGGCAAGCAGTCCGTGCAGCATAAGCACGAGCCGTTTCGGATTTGGCGGCGGTTCATGCGCCTCAAGGGTGGCAAAGCAGCTGTCATAGCTGCCTTCTTCAAAGCGCTGGTTTTTTGGGCTGAGCAGCCGGTAATGCTCATTAAAGGCATTGCGCTGGATACGCCACCCACTGCGCCAATGCACATCCGCCCAAAACTGCGCGCCACCAAGCGTGTACGGGCGAAGCTTAAGATCAAAGTCTAAGTCAGGCCACTCGATCATAAGTCACAAATTCGTACCCTGGTTGCTCACCCTCAGCCGAATGGGCCTGCCTGTCGCTGGCGTGCCACTCCGCCTCATCCAGCGCCGGAAAGAGCGTGTCTCCCTCTGCCGTCAAAGCAACATGCGTCATGTAGATGCGCTGCGCAATCGGCATTGCGAGCTTGTAGATTTCCGCCCCGCCGATAATCATGATCTCGCCCGTCAGGCCGGCTGCATCCAGGGCATCAGCCAACGTATGCGTGACCGTGCAGCCCTCCCCGGTGAAGCTCTTATCGCGCGTGAGGACGATGTTATGCCGGCCTGGCAGCGCTTTGCCGAGACTGTCCCATGTCTTCCGGCCCATGATGATGGGCTTGCCAACGGTCAGCTTTTTGAAGTGCTTTAAATCAGCAGGCAGCCGCCAGGGCAAATCCCCATCGCGGCCAATCACACCGTTGCTGGCCCTGGCCAGGATCATACTCACTTTCGGCTTTGGATGGCGCCGCAGGCTCATGCGTAGCGCCCGAATTTCTTTTCAAATTCGTAGACTTCGTCAAAGCCGATATCGCTGCAGAATTGTTTAAAGTCATATTGCGGCAAGCCGATATCAGCTGGGTCTCCGCTGCTTTTCATCGCAGCAAAGGCCTGGTCGGCTGCGGCCATCATTTGAATAACAGGCAAGGCTGGGTAAATCGCGCACGCAAAGCCAAGATCGGTGAGTTCGCGGGCTGACTTAATGGGCGTATGACCGCCAAAGGCCATATTGACCATATTGGGCGCGTCGACCTGCGCGCAGATCTCTTTCATTTCTACGTCTGACTGCGGGCCTTCCACAAAGACGATGTCCGCGCCCGCCTCCTTAAACGCATTTGCCCGGTCGATGGCATTGGAAAGCCCATGGCCCTGGCGCGAATCCGTTCTGGCGATGATTAGAAAATCGTCTGATTGGCGCGAATCCGCGGCGACTTTGACCCGGTCGAGCATATCCTCAAGCGGGACGACTTCCTTATAGGGGGTATGGCCGCATTTTTTCGGGAAGACTTGGTCTTCAATCTGGATGGCCGTCACGCCAGCGTCTTCATACCCTTGAACCGTGCGGCGCACATTCAGGAGCCCGCCAAATCCTGTGTCAGCATCCGCGATCAAAGGCGCGCCGGCAACATCGGCTATGGCGCGGATGCCGTCTAAAAATTCAGTGAGTGTTGCAACACCCACATCGGCTTGGCCAGAGCGGCTTGCCGTTGTCCAAAAGCCGGAGATATAAAGCGCATCAAAAGCATATTTGCTTGCGATGATGGCTGTCGTGCAGTCGGGTACACCAGGCGCGTAAAAAAACGCGCCTTTCTCCAGATTTGATTTCAGCGAACCATCCGCCATATCGCACTCTCCAACGTTAGGAATTGCTGTTTAGGCGCCTAAACAGCAACCAGAGCCTTGATATGCGGGTGCGGATCATAGCCGACAAGCTCAAAATCCTCATAGCGAAAGGCAAAGAGGTCTTTCACCTGTGGGTTGATCACCATGTCAGGCAACGCGCGTGACTCTCTTGAGAGCTGGATATCAGCCTGCTCCACATGATTGGCGTAGAGATGTGCATCGCCAAAACTGTGGATGAACTCTCCCGGCTTGAGCCCGCACACCTGTGCGACCATCATGGTGAGCAGCGCATATGAGGCGATATTAAAAGGAACACCTAGGAAGATATCCGCTGAGCGTTGATAGAGCTGGCAGGACAGCTTCCCTTCCGCCACAAAAAACTGGAAAAGGCAGTGGCACGGCGGAAGCGCCATAGTCTCCACTTCCCCCACATTCCATGCTGAGACAATCAAGCGCCGTGAATGGGGGTTTTGCTTTATTTGCGAGACCACAGAGGAGATTTGGTCGATGACGCGTCCATCGCTCGTTTCCCATCGGCGCCATTGCTTGCCGTAAACCGGGCCAAGATCGCCATCCTCATCGGCCCATTCATCCCAGATGGAAACCCCGTTGTCCTTCAGGTATTTGATGTTGGTATCGCCTGAGAGGAACCACAAAAGCTCGTGAATGATTGATTTCAGATGCAGCTTTTTGGTCGTGACCATGGGAAAGCCGTCTGACAGGTCAAAGCGCATCTGATAGCCAAACACGCCATAGGTACCTGTGCCCGTCCGGTCATCACGGAAAACGCCTGTGTCGCGCACATGGCGCAAAAGATCGTGATATTGCTTCATATCTACATATTGACGTGATCTGCCGGCGTATACAACATGTTGCGTCCGTTTTTCCTGTGAAGAAGCAAGTCTTCAATTCTTAAGGCCTAGAGACTATATAAGAAGCGTCGCGAGAGCGACTATGGCGATAAAGGCGCCGTGTAATAGGCATATTGGACCCGGGGGCAGTACCCGGCGGCTCCA
>JBCCDR010000330.1:0-3509 GCA_039030675.1 Pseudomonadota bacterium
GGGACGCTGACGGCCCAAGACGGCGGTTTTGACGCCCAGATTTGGGATAACAGCACCTATCAGGATGTGAAGGCTGCGCTCACGATCGGCGGCGCTCCCGCCAAATCCCCGATCATCATGCGCACAGTCCAGCGCTTGGCGCTCACCATCGCGCCCATGCCTGCGCCAACGGACCAGGCCGTCTGGAGCCTTCTTGGCGCCCGGCTGGATGTGCTGGCTAAGATTGGCGACGCGCAAGGCCATCATGCGCTGAGCGCGCGCATTCCCAATGATATCGCGCCGCTATCGATCTTGAAAAAGAAGGCGGACATCGCGCTGATGGTGGATGATTGGCCCATGGCCTGCGCTGCCGGCGCAGAAGGCCTCAGCCGCACGCCGACACGCACATGGACAAGCCTGCGCCTGGCCTGCCGTGCGGGGGAAGGCAGCCGCAGCGCTGTGGATTTGCTTCTCGATACGACAGATGCGAGCGCCATGCCCTCGCGCGCTGTGCGCCAGGCGGTTGAGGCCGTCCTTGCGCAAACCGCAGGTGGGCAAACAGACCGGCCGAGACAGCGGCAGGCGGTTGATCAAACCACGGCTAGCCCTCTGCTCGCTGCTTTGGCGCGTCTGACAGGGGGGGCGCCTGATGTTGCAGCGCCGGAGGTGGATGTCTTGTCTTTAGAGCCGCTGCGCATATCCGTGCTCGCCCGCAGCAATGCCCTTGCCGCTGGGCGCGCGCTGGCCAGCCGTGCTGGCGCTGGCTTATGGCGGACGCTTCAGCGGTCCTGCGCTGCTGGAATACGCCATCAGCGCGCCCGTCAACACGCCCGCTGATCAAGCCCTTGGCCTTGCGCCGGGCCAGCTGCAACGCGCGCTTGCAGGGTCCTCGCCGAGCGCCATGGCAACGCAGCTTATGGCGCTGTCCGCGCAGAGCCAGCTCTCCGGGCTGCCGCACATATGGGCTGGCGCCATTGGCGAGACGCTCATGGGCGTGCCGCCAGAACCCGCCTTGTGGCCCAAGGCGGGCGAGCTCGCCGCGCACTTAGCCTACGCCGGCTATGGCGACAGAGCGGCCCAGTGGTATGACGATATCCGCGCCCGCAGCAGCCAAAGCGGGGCCAATACCGGCGATGTCGCGGCGGCCCGGGCCGTGCTGCAAGTGTGGCCCTGGGCGCTGGTGGCGAACCCCAAAGGCCGTGCGGGCTTTAGCATCCGTGTGGCTGAGCTCTGGCTGCAGACTTACGGTATGGATGAGAGCGGAGGTATCCTGCCCACAGCCAAGCTGTTCTTTGCCGTGCTTGAGGGGCTCGGCTATGATCTTGGCGCGGCGCTGCGTGTCGCGGTCGATGGTACGCTCACCCCGCTGCCGGCAGCACTACCGGCCATGGATGCAGCGGCTGCCAAAGGGCAGGTTGGCGTGACACTCTTGGAGGGCGTCAAGGTCCTTGGCAGCGCCGGCACTATGGAACCCGTTCCAGCCACGCTGCGCTCTGTCTTGGCCAATCTGCGTTTGGTGGGCCACGATGACCTTGCCCGCGCCTTGGCGGTTGAAGCCATGCTGCATGGTGGGCTCGCCCGTTAATGGCCACCCAAACCGCTCAGCCGGCCTCAGATACGCTGTGGATTGAGCGTTTTTGCGACATGCTGGAAGCCGAGCGCGGCGCGTCTGAAAATACCGTCAAAGCCTATAGTGCAGACTTGGTGCAAATGTCTGCCTGGGTTGATGGCGGGCTGATCCACGCCGACCAGCAGGGCGTCGACACATGTATGGCAAAGCTGGCCAAAGCCGGGCTTGCGCCCACGACGCGCGCCAGAAAGCTCTCAGCGCTGCGGCAGTTTCATCGCTTTTTGGCCAGCGAAGGCATGCGTGAGGACTTGGCGGCGACGCGCACCAAGACGCCGAAGATCGGCAGGCCCTTGCCGAAAAGCCTCTCCCTTGAAGACGTCGACGCGCTCTTTGCGGCCCTTGATGCCCAGGTTGAAGCTGGCAAGACAGGCGCGCTGCGGCTGAAAGCGCTGGTGGAACTGCTCTATGGCACGGGGCTGCGCATTTCAGAGCTGGTGAGCCTGCGCCAACAAGCGCTGCGGGGCGAGCCGCTGCTTTTGCACATCAAAGGTAAAGGGGGGCGTGAACGCTTGGTGCCGGTTGGCGGTGCGGCGCAGCGGGCTATCACAGCCTATATGGCGGATGCTGGCGAGGCGCTAGAGGGCAGCGTGTTTCTGTTTCCCTCCCGCGGGAAAAGCGGCCACCTCAGCCGGGTGAGCGCGTTTTTGCAGATCAAGGCGCTGGCGCGTGCGGCGGGCCTGCGCGCGGATCATGTCTCCCCCCATGTGCTGCGCCATGCCTTTGCCACGCACCTGCTGGAAAACGGGGCTGATTTGCGCACGTTGCAAGACCTTTTGGGCCATGCAAACCTGGCCACCACGCAAATATACACGCATGTCACAGCCCAGCGGCTGACCCAAGCCATGCATGATCACCATCCTTTGGCCAAAAAAACGCTTAATAAGTAGCGCTGCGGTCGTTATGACCACCGCAGATGTGATGAGTAGGGCAGCGCGTGCAAACATTTTTAGAGTTTGAAAAGCCGATTGCAGAGCTTGAGGCCAAGATCACAGAGCTGCGCGCTTTGTCTGGCAGCCAGTCCGATGTGAACATCGACGATGAGATTGCCACGCTGTCAGACAAGGTCGAAAAGACTTTGGCTGAGCTTTACAGCAATTTATCGCCGTGGCAGAAAACCCAAGTCGCCCGCCATGCTGGCCGGCCGCATTTCTCTGATTATGTCAGCCGCCTGTGTACGGATTTCACGCCCCTTGCTGGCGACCGGGCCTTTGCGGAAGACCAGGCCATTATGGGCGGCCTCGCCCGGTTTCGCGGCCAATCCGTCGTGGTGATGGGCCATGAAAAGGGCAAGGAAACCAAATCGCGCCTGCATCATAATTTCGGCATGGCTCGGCCCGAGGGCTATCGCAAGGCCGTGCGTTTGCTGGATTTGGCAGACCGCTATGGGCTGCCGGTGGTGAGTTTCGTCGATACCTCCGGCGCTTATCCTGGCGTGGGCGCGGAAGAGCGCGGCCAGGCTGAGGCCATTGCCCGCTCGACGGCGAAGTGTCTGGATATCAAAGTCCCCATGGTCACGGCCGTTGTTGGGGAAGGCGGCTCAGGCGGCGCTGTGGCGATTGCTGTGGGCAACCGTGTGATTATGCTCGAACACAGCATTTATTCGGTCATTTCGCCAGAAGGCTGCGCGTCCATCCTGTGGCGCTCAGCAGACAAAGCACCCGATGCAGCAACCCAGCTGCGCTTTACGGCGCAAGACCTGCTCGGCCTTGGGGTCATTGACTCTATCATCTCCGAACCCGTCGGCGGCGCGCACCGCGACACGGTTAGTGTCATCAATGCTGTTGGCAATGCCATTGACGGCTATCTCTACGACCTCTCCGATGTCCCCGCCGATCAATTGCGCGCTGACAGGGAAGAGAAGTTCCTTGCCATGGGGCAGGTTTAACGCACCGCGCCGCTA
>JBCCDR010000331.1:0-3502 GCA_039030675.1 Pseudomonadota bacterium
CCGCCAGGATGAGCGTCACCGGCGGGACCATGGCTGCGATAGCCTTGCCGACCAGGCCAGCTTCCATATCCCCCGTTTCAACAAGGGCAGGGGCTTGGTCTGGCTTGAGCCAAGCCACGATGCCCGCATACAGCATGTAGAGGCCAACCAGCGCTATGCCTGGCAGGAGGGCGCCGGCAAAAAGGTGCCCAACAGAGAGCGGCGCGAAAGCGAAGACGCCCAATTGCTCTTGCGCATCTTGGTAGGCATTGGCCATCACATCGCCAAGCAAGACCAGCACGATGGAGGGCGGAATGATTTGTCCAAGCGTTCCTGAGGCGGCAATTGTGCCGGTGGCAAGGCGGGTGTCATAGCCGCGCGATAGCATGGTCGGCAGTGAGATGAGGCCCATGGTGACGACCGTTGCGCCCACAATCCCGGTGGATGCCGCAAGCAAGGCCCCCACCAAAATCACGCTGAAGCCAAGCCCGCCGCGGGTTTTGCCAAAGAGCTTGCCCATGCTTTCCAGCAGGTCTTCCGCCACGCGGGAGCGCTCTAGGAGGACGCCCATCAAGATGAACATCGGCACGGCGAGCAGAACCTCGTTTTTGACCAGCCCGAAGACCCGCTCGGGCAGGAGCGTGACGAAGCTTGGGTCAATGAAGACATCGATGAGGCCCATGTTGACCAACAGGGCTGCTAGCCCAGCGAAAATTAAGGCAACGCCAGCCAGCGTAAACGCCACTGGGTAGCCGGCCATAATCGCCGCGCACAGGCAGGCGAACATCACCAGCGCAAGAACGCCGCCGCTATCCATCATGGCGCTGTGCTTTAATCGTCATAAGGGAGCGCAGAACCAAGCTGAGGCCTTGCAGCGAGACAAGAAGGGCGAAGACCAAGATGAAGGTCTTGAGCACAAACACCGCTGGGATGCCGCTGGTTTCGATGGACCCTTCCAGGCGCACCCAGCTGTCCACCACATAGGGTGTCCCTGAAATCAGAATGAGGAGGCACATGGGCCAGAGAAACAGCGCGGTGCCCAGCAGGTTCACCCAGGCTTTGGTCTTGTCCGTCATCTGGTGATAAAACAAATCCACGCGGACATGCCCATCTTTCAGCAGCGTATAGCCACCCGCGCCCAAAAACAGCAGGGCGTTCATATAGATGAGGGCTTCCTGCGCGAAGATGGATCCAACCCGAAACACCGCCTGCGCTAAAATCAGCCCAAACTGCCAGAGCGCAAGAATAAGGGCTGCCCAGCTCAGCACGGAGCCAATGGCGCGATTTACCGCGTCAATCGCTGATGCCAGCCGCTCCATAGTCTCCTCGCCATTGCCTCGTGGCGAGAGGTGCTAGCAGAAAAAACCAAGCGGGCCTAGCGGCGTCTTTTTAGCCAAGTGCTTGGGCGCGCGCTTTGGCAAAAGCGCCGTGCGCGACCGTCTCCCAACCGCGCGCTTTGGCCAGTGCCGCTTGGAAACTCTCTACGACCCGCCGCGTGATGTCATCGCTTTTGGCAACCTCGGCCATCACAATAGCTGCTTGCTCTTGGGCGGCTTTCATGACGTCATCTGGGAAGGTGCGTGGGATGATGCCATGCTCTGTTTTCAGTACTTCCAGCGCCTGGGCATTCTTCGCTTCATACTCAGCATGCATGAGATGGCGTTCCACATGGCAGGACTGTTCAATGACGGCGCGCTGATGGTCGCTGAGGGACGTGTAGACGTCGAGATTGATGCCGAGCGCTAGGGTAGACCCAGGCTCGTGAAATCCGGGGCCATAATAGTAAGGCGCGGCCGTGTGCAGCCCCAACGTCAGGTCATTCCAAGGGCCAATCCACTCTGTCGCATCGATATTGCCCTGGCTGAGCGCGAGATAGAGTTCTTTGGCAGACTTGGTGACCGGCTCAGCGCCCAAGCGGCGCAGGATTTCGCCGCCTAAGCCCGGCATGCGAATGCGCAGGCCTTTCAGGTCATCTAAGCTATTGATTTCGCGCTTAAACCAGCCGCCCATTTGCGTGCCGGTGTTGCCGGCAGCAAACGGCTTGATGTTGAACTTTCCAGACAGCTCATCCCACAGCTCTTGCCCGCCTTGGAAATGTATCCAAGCCGCCATCTCATCCGCCGTCATGCCAAAGGGGACAGACGCAAAGAAATTATAGGCCTTCGACTTGCCCTGCCAATAATATTCGCCGCCGTGATACATATCCGCTTTGCCAGAGGAGACGGCGTCAAATGCATCAAAGGCGCCCACAAGGTCTCCGGCAGCATAGACACGCACGTCGAGGCTTCCATTAGAGAGGAGCGTAATCCTATCGGCAAGGCGCTGCGCGCCCGTGCCAAGGCCCGGCAGGCTTTTTGGCCAGGTCGTGACCATGCGCAAGGTGCGTTTTTTAACGGGCGCACCGGCCCCTTGCTGGCCGCCAGCATTGTCTGAAGAGCAGGCGCCCAGCGTTGCCGCAGCGCTCAAGGCAAGCATATGGCGCCGCGATGAGCGCTTGTTTGTGTCTTTGGTCATGACACTCCCCAAAGTCTAAGTGGTGTTATGGTTTTTTATCCAGCACGAAGCGAGACCAGCCATTGGCCCCCAGCCGTTCCATGGGCTGGAAGCGTGCTTTATAATCCATCTTAGAGGATCCCTCGATCCAATAGCCCAGATAGACGTAGCGCTGGTGGCGTGCGCAGGCTTCTGCGATATGCTGAAGAATAATGTAGGTGCCCAGCGAGCGGCGCGTTTGTGTCGGGTCAAAGAAGCTATAAACCATGCTGAGACCGTCGCTGAGGATATCGCTCAGGCAGCAGGCGATGAGTTGGCCTGGCTGACCGTTCGCGCCCGGCAAGCGGTATTCAAACAGCCGCGTTGTGACCGGTGAATGCTCGACCATGTCAGCATATTCCTGAAAATCCATATCGGCCATGCCGCCGCTGGGATGGCGATTGGACAGATAGGATTTCAGCAACCGATATTGCTCGCGGGTGGCGATGGGGTCGGTGATTTGAACCACAATGTCTTCATTGCGGTCACTCACCCGGCGCATGTTGCGCGAGAGCGTGAACTCCTCAGCAATGACCCGCACGGAGATGCAGGCACTGCAGCTCTCGCAGGCAGGTCGATAGGCCACGGATTGAGAGCGACGAAACCCAACGCGGCTTAAGGCGTCATTGAGAGGGCCGGCTTCTTCACCGCGCAATTCGGTAAAGACTTTACGCTCTTGCCTGCCCGGCAAATAGGGGCACGGGGCCGGTGCGGTGACGTAAAATCTGGGAAACTGAAGGGACTGGTCCGTCACTTATAAAGGCGCTCGCCGTCTGCCGCATCACATGTATGCCCCAGACATTAGCCAAGCTGGCGCCGATCAACCAAGCGGATTTCTTGGTTAACACAAAAAAAATGGCGATTTGCGGCATTTTGCCCCTGCAGGTGGGCTTAGTTTTGGCCAAAGTCCGGCGCGATGACAGGCGCTTCACGCAGCAGCAAGAGCGTGACTCGCTTGTTTTCCGGGCGAAGCGGTTCGTCGGGGAATAGG
>JBCCDR010000332.1:0-3488 GCA_039030675.1 Pseudomonadota bacterium
CCGATCCCAAGCAAATTGATTATGTAAACCAGATTTCCGATTTAGCCCGGGCCAAAAGCATGCCTGTCGTCTGGACCCGCGTTGCGTATGTTCAAGATGGCTCCGATGCTGGCGTATGGGGCACGCGGACCGATACGCCTGATAGCCTCCAAAACATCAAATACGGCTCTCGCCGCCATGAGTTTGACGACCGATGCCAGCCTAATCAGACGGATGATTATTTCTACGACAAGCGCATGCCATCGGCCTTCTTTGAAACGCCGCTGCAAAGCCTGCTGGTTTGGCACAAAGTCGACACCGTGGTCGTGACGGGCGGCTCGACATCCGGCTGCGTGCGCGCGACGGCTGTTGATAGCTTAAGCCGCGGGTATCGAACCATTGTGCCGGTTGAGACCTGCGCGGATAAGCATGAGAGCTATCATTTTGCCAATCTCACGGACTTGCAGCTGAAATATGCGGACGTCGTGCCAGTCCAGGACGTCATTGATTGGCTAGAGGCGCGCTAAGCATGGGCATGGATACAGAGCCCCATTTGTATGATTTCTGGCCCTATCGCGACCGGCCGAAAATCACCTGGCCAGGCGGCGCCAAAGTCGCCTTCTGGGTCGCGCCAAATTTAGAGTATTACGAGCTCGACCCGCCGGCCAATCCAAGCCGGAAGAGCTGGCCCAAGCCGCATCCCGATGTGGTCGGCTATGGCCACCGCGATTATGCCAACCGGGTTGGCCATTGGCGCATGATGGATGTGATGGACAAATATAATGTCCGCGGCTCTGTTAGCCTGTCAGTGGCTTTGTGCCAGCACATTCCAGAGGTGGTGCAATCCGGCGTCGAGCGGAACTGGGAGTTCTTCAGCCACGGCATCTACAACACGCGCTACAGCTACGGCATGGACGAGGCGCAAGAGCGCGCCATCATCGAAGACTCCATCAAGACGGTGCAAGATGCCACTGGCCAACGCATCAAAGGCTGGCTGGCCCCAGCGCTCACGCACACAGAGCGCACCATGGACCTGCTGGCCGAATATGAGTTCGATTACACCTGCGACCTCTTTCAAGACGATCAGCCACAGCCCGTAAAGGTCAAGTCCGGCCGGCTCATCTCCATGCCCTACAGCTTGGAAATCAACGACCATTACGGTTTCTTCGTCTACAATATGAGCCCGCGCGCTTACGCCGACGCGCTGATGCGCCAGTTCGACCGGCTCTATGCGGAAGGGGAGACCTCAGGGACCGTGATGTGCATACCTTTGCACAGCTATTTGATTGGCCAACCCCACCGGATTGGACCGTTTGATGAAGCGCTTAAATATATCACCGGTCATGACGATGTCTGGGTGACGACAGCGGCTGAAATCGCGGACCATTACTATGAGCATTATTACGACGCGGTCGCGGATGACGTGGCGCGTTACACGGGAGAAGGCGCATGAGCTTAGACCCGACCTATCTGGAGTACCCACACCGCTCAGAGGGCATGGACCATAGTTGGTATCCCTATTCCAACATCATGGAGCGCGAGCCAATTGCTTGGCCCAATGGCAAGACGCTGGCGTTGTTGGTGCAGCCCGTCCTTGAATACTTCCCGCTGAAAGCGACGGATAAACCGTTTAAGGCGCCTGGCCATATGGTCACGCCATACCCTGATTTGCGGCACTATTCGTCCCGCGAATATGGCACGCGCGTTGGCTTTTATCGCTTTTTAGACGCCTTTGCGAAACATGGCATCACAGCGACTGTGGCAGTGAATGCCGCCATTGCAGAGCGCTATCCCAGCATCATCAAAGACATTCAATCGGCTGGCCATGAAATCGTCGCGCACAGTGTGGATATGAACGCCCTGCAATATGGCGGTATGGACTCGGCTGAAGAGACCGCCCTGGTCTCAAAATCGCTCGATATGATTGGGGCAGTGTCCGGCGTGCGTCCGAAAGGATGGCGCTCCGTTGCTCAAACGCACAGCTTTGAAACGCCGGACCTGCTGAAAGCGGCGGGCGTGTCCTATACCTGCGACTGGGTGAATGATGATTTGCCCTTTGCGTTCAACAACGGGCTGGCGGCCTTGCCGGTCAATCACGAGCTGTCCGACCGGCAAATTCTTGTGGTCTGCCAGCAATCAGCCGACAGCTATGTCGAGCAGGTACAAGATGCCGCGCGGTGGCTGCTGGATGAAGCAGCGCAGACCGGGGCAGGGCGGATGCTGAGCTTGTCTCTCACGCCCTATATTGCAGGCCTGCCATACCGGATTGATGCTCTCGAGCGACTTTTGGGTTGGCTTATGGCGCAGGACGGCGTTTGGAGCGCGACCGGGTCTGGCATTGTGGAAGCGGCAGGTTTGTAATGGGTGTCATCAAGGTCAAAAACCCAAGAACGGGCGCCTATGATTATGAAATCATGCCACCCAATGAGAAAGAGCTCAACGCCATCGCTGGCCGCCTGCGCAAGGCCCAACCGGCGTGGGAGGCGCAGGGGCCAGAAGCGCGCGGCGCTGTCTTGCTTAAATTCGCTGAGGCTTTGGCCAACAACCGCGATGACCTGATTGCTTGCCTAACGCAAGACACCGGGCGCCATTTCATTAGCATGGTCGAAGTGGACGGGGCTATTGGCGCGATTAAGCGTTGGGCAGCGGCGGCACCTGCACTGATGGAGAGCGCTAAAGATACCGGCCATTCAACGGCCATGCCCCATTTGGCCTTTAAGACCAACTTGCGCGCTTACGGACTTGTGGGCTGTATTTCTCCATGGAATTTCCCGCTGACTCTCAGCCTGATCGATGCCGTCCCCGCGCTGATGGCTGGCTGCGCGGTCTTGCTCAAGCCGTCTGAGGTGACGTCTCGTTTTGCCGCACCTTTACAAGGAGCGCTCACCGAGGTTCCCGAGCTTGAGGCTGTCTTTGATATCGTGCTTGGTGCTGGCGAGACGGGCGCGCAGCTTGTCAACGCGGTGGACGCCATTTGTTTCACTGGCTCGGTCGCCACTGGCCGCAAAGTTGGAGCCGCCGCAGCGGACGCTTTTATTCCCGCCTTTCTTGAACTTGGCGGCAAAGACCCGGCCATTGTGCTGCCCAGCGCGGATTTAGAGCGGGCGGCAACAGCGCTGCTGCGCGGTTCCATCGCCAATACGGGGCAGGCGTGCCAATCGATTGAGCGCATTTACGTGCATGCGAGCATTGCTGATGCGTTTGAGGCGCTGCTGGTTGAAAAGGCAGGCGCGGTCACGCTGAATGCTGAAAACATGAGCCAAGGCCAATTGGGGCCTTTCATTTTCGAGCAGCAAGCATGCATCGTCGAAAGCCAAATTGAAGACGCCAAAAGCAAAGGCGCGCGCGTCCTTGCAGGCGGCGCGATTGAAGACCATGGGGGCAAATGGCTGAAGCCGACGGTGTTAGCCGACGTGACCCAAGACATGGCCGTCATGACTCAAGAGACGTTTGGTCCCGTGCTGCCACTCACGCGATTTGACGACGTAGGAGAGGCGGTCGCAGCGGCC
>JBCCDR010000333.1:0-3465 GCA_039030675.1 Pseudomonadota bacterium
AAGACGGTAAAACGTTCAATACGGGTCGGGAGCGGAATAGGCCCACGAACCTGAGCGCCGGTGCGTTTGGCCGTGCTGGCAATCTCACCAGTGGCTTGGTCCAACACGCGATGGTCAAATGCCTTCAGCCGGATGCGTATATTTTGCGCTTCCATGTCAAATCCTTTGGTCCACCCTGCACAAACGCGCCGCAAAGGACGACAGCCCGCGCAATTGGGCGCTCTCTTCAAACGTATTCAAATCGTCAAACAACGAAAAGGATTTGGCACACTGAGTGTCAGCCGCGCACGCGCCGCTCTACCTCCAGTCAAATCCGGATGCGCGCTGATGCCATTCTCGCCCACGCTTTGCAAGGAGAATTTTGCGAGATTAGAAAGATTCTTTGAAGAGACATTCTGGCGGCGCTTTATACTGCGAAAAGCCGGCCCTCCCTTAGAAGCAGCTACTATCGACCAGTGTGTTGTCCCAATAATCCGATATCACCAAGCTGTCATTGTCAGCATGCCGAACATCTAGCAGGACACGCCGCGCTAAAGCGTCAAATGCTTCGGGTACCGGGAACCCATTTTGCATAAACTGAACCACAAAGCTATGCGCTGCCAAGATAAGCCCTTTGTCGTCGTCGCCACTTAGATCAAAAAGCTCACTCTGAGACGTTGAAGGATCTGCAAACAAGGCCTCCAAGACCTCGGGCGTTAGCTGCCCACGTAAATTCTTTTCAACAAAGGGCGAAAGGCGAGACAACGCTGGGTAATCAGAGGACTGCGCCGCTTGAGCCAAAAAAGAGAGAGCCTCGCACTCTAAATCACTCCCCTTAAGGGCCCCCATTGCCTCAGGAAGTGCGCGGCGCTCTGTTTGCATCAGAAAGTCTGCCAGTGCGACTTGTAAAGCCGGCGTATCGGCATATGCGCCTTCCAGCAAAATTTCAGCGCCCAGCTCGTTCATCGCCTTGCGATCGTCAGCCATAAGCGACTTAACGCTCTCTAAGATCGGGTCGGCCTGCCTCTCGATCGTGCGCTCCACTTTGAGGCGCTCTTCATAAAGCGGGGGAGGAAGGAGCCACGGGCCCAAAACGGGGTCTGCAAAGTTGAGACGCAATTGTCGCTCTGTGAAGCCCCAATAATAGCCTTCAACAGACTCGATAAACCACGTGTGCTGAGGATCGTAGCGGTCGTACTGTTGCTCCGCGGAAATGGCGCGCAGATAACTCGGCAGAGCAAATTGCACCGCGTCACGAAAGAGTTGCCGGGCACGCGGACGATCCTGCGTAATACCCTCGCCCCGCCACAGCATATCACCGAACTGCGCTAAAGCGAGAGGGTCGTCCGGCCAAACCGCGAGTCTTTCCTGTAGCAGAGCGACAGCTTTTTTAGGATCCGTTTCAGCGCAAATGCCCTGACGGAGGCGCATGGCTTCAAAAACATTTCCGCCATAATAGCCCTCACCTTTGTCCATCAGCTCAGCTGCAAGCTCACACTCCCCCTTAAGCAGCGCAACAGTGATGTCGCGCGCCGCTTCACCTTTGCGTTGCTCCTTGTGAGCCCAGGTGTAAGCCGAGCACCGCTCGACTTCGCGCTGATGTGCGGGGCTGCCCAGAACGACATCTGAGAAATCACAGGCTTCAACAAATGCTAGATCTGGGGGTAACAAGCGTGATTGGACGTCTTCGGTTATAACCCCTTGCGAGGCTGCGCCAGCAGGAGCAACCTCCCCAGCAAGGATTGCGAAGACAGCCAGACCAAAGATCAATGAAGAATGAAATGCCCGCATAGATGCCCCCTCATTAACATTACACACCAAAGAGTTGTGCAATCAGGAGGCTTATGCAACCAAAAAAGCCGCCGCTGTTGGTCAGCGGCGGCTTTGTGTTTGTTCGGCCAGGAGGCCCTGGATCCAGTCCAGGGCTGGCGTGTTATTCGCTGATGTTGGCCACCACGCCAGCACCAACGGTGCGGCCGCCTTCGCGGATGGCGAAGCGTAGGCCTTCGTCCATGGCGATGGGCGCGATCAGCTCGACTTCTAAGTTCACGTTGTCGCCAGGCATGACCATCTCGGTGCCCTCAGGCAGCGTGACAGAGCCGGTGACGTCCGTGGTGCGGAAATAGAACTGCGGACGGTAGTTCGCAAAGAACGGCGTGTGACGCCCGCCTTCTTCCTTGGTGAGCACATAGGTCTCAGCCGTGAACTTGGTGTGCGGCTTGATGGAGCCAGGCTTGCAGAGCACTTGGCCGCGCTCGACATCTTCCCGGCCCACACCGCGCAGGAGCGCGCCGATGTTGTCGCCCGCCTCGCCGCTGTCGAGCAGCTTCCTAAACATTTCAACGCCCGTGACGGTCGTCTTGGTGGTGTCTTTGATGCCGACGATCTCGACTTCCTCGCCCACATTGATGATGCCGGTTTCCACACGGCCTGTCACCACGGTGCCGCGGCCGGAGATGGAGAACACATCTTCGATGGGCATCAGGAACGGCTTGTCTTTCGGACGATCCGGCTGCGGGATGTACTCATCGACGGCTGCCATCAGCTCGAGGATTTTTTCCTTGCCGATGTTATCATCGCGGCCTTCCAGCGCAGCAAGTGCAGAGCCAGCTACAATCGGAATGTCGTCGCCTGGGAAGTCGTACGTGCTCAGCAGCTCGCGGATTTCCAGTTCCACCAGCTCCAGCAGCTCTTCATCATCGACTTGGTCGACCTTGTTGAGGAACACAACAAGCGCAGGCACGCCCACTTGGCGGGCCAGCAGGATGTGCTCGCGCGTTTGCGGCATGGGGCCGTCAGCTGCGTTCACCACCAGGATGGCGCCGTCCATCTGCGCCGCACCGGTGATCATGTTCTTCACATAGTCAGCGTGGCCAGGGCAGTCGACGTGCGCATAGTGGCGGCCATCTGTTTCATATTCCACGTGCGCCGTGGAAATCGTAATGCCGCGCTCGCGCTCTTCAGGCGCCTTGTCAATGTTGGCAAAGTCAACCGCTTCCCCGCTGCCAGCTTCCGCAAGCACCTTCGTAATCGCTGCCGTCAACGTCGTCTTCCCATGGTCAACGTGACCAATCGTGCCAATGTTGCAGTGCGGCTTATTCCGCTCAAACTTTTCCTTCGCCATAACTGGCCTCCTTCTGCCTGCCCCCGGGATCCGGGGTCTGTCACGCCGCCTCTTGGGGCCGCGCCGATCACACCCGCGCCCCCGAACGGAGCGCCGGGCGGTCGCGATGCGCGCGCACTAAAAGGGATGGGGCGAAAAATCAACCGGGAAATTGGCGCGCGTTTTGCGGTGTTCCGGCGGGCGGGCGGCATCCCAGGCGCAGAAGCGACGTTGGGCCGCTGCGCATGCCCCTTTACGCCCGCGGCGGCGCGGGTCAGCATGCGCTATGACAGAAAAACCGAACCCCTTACGCGACACCGACGACGCGGCGCGCGCGCAGGCCAAAGCACTGTTGACGCAGGCGCGGTTTGCAGCGCTCGGCG
>JBCCDR010000334.1:0-3462 GCA_039030675.1 Pseudomonadota bacterium
CCGAAAGACACTGGCGGTCTGCACAGCTGGCAAATAGAGGTTCGCATCACCCGTCGTCCACAGTGCAAAGCTCATGGCCACCACGCCGATGCCGCCGATGAGAGCGCCCTGGCTAAGCATATATGTGGTGAAATCATAGGTGCCGGACACCACGCCGCCCATGGCCCCAATGATCTGCAAGAACCACTGGCTGACGATCATGACAATGAAGGGAATGGCAATGGCGACCCATGCCTTTTTGGCAAAGCGGGTGTATTCCGGCATCACAATCGCGCCGACAATCCAAGACGCTACGACGAGATTGATCGCTTCAACCATCGTCAGCGGGCTGGCCTTTGCCGCTTCCTCAGATAGCGCCAAAAAACCATCAAATCCGCCCGCGCCTGAGACATTCATATAGCCGGCATAGAGCCCGACGAGCACCAGAATGACCGTCGCTGGAACACTCACGAGTTCAAGTCCGCGCACGCCGAAATAGGTGGTGAAGGTGAAAAGAAATCCGCCAAAGAGTGCGACGGCATAAAACCCAGCGCTATCAAAGCTTTGGGTCCAGGCAAAACCAAAGGCGCCAACAATGATGCCTTGCCAGCAGATGGTAAGCAGAGAGACAAAGACTGCAGGCGCTCGTGCGCCCAGGCTCCCATACACATAGCGGTAGAGCAGACCGCTATTGCACGCGGTTTTATAGCCGATATACGCGACGAGCGCGCCAATCACGAAATTGATGGCATTGCCATAAAAGCTTGCGACGATAATCTGATCGAACGGCAGGCCGCTGCCCAACGCGCCGCCGACGATAAGCCCGGTGATCAAAAAGCCCCAGCCAAATGCGAGCGTTAGCAGTGGCCAGGTGTCCCGGCGCATCTGGTCCGGCAGCGGCGCGTGCGGGCTATCAGCATTGTCCGACACCTCAGCATCGTCCAAAGTCCACCAGCGTTTCAGCGCTTCTTTCACCCTTCACCTCACAGTGACTTGCGTTGGCGATTGTTCGATAAGGATATGGTTACGCGTTCGAGAGGCAAGCTGCGAGCGTGGCTGGCATTCTTCTTGTTGGACGACTTTTTTATAATCTTGGGTTCCTCATCCTGTCCGCTCAGTCGATGCTTGACGGCCTCGAACTGCGATAGAAGGAATTGACGTGCGGGAAAGTGATCCTGTTAAAACGCTGGCGCAGGCTGCAGGCGCAACACGTGGGAAAGCACTAGATGCCAATGTTCAGCAACACGCTCTATCGCTGATCGTCGATACCATTGCCGTCGTCGCGGCAGGAACGCAGCATGTGGATCATAAGAAACTCGCCTCAACCACCAAGTCTGTCGGGCAGTCGACACGCTTAGACACGGGAGAAGGGGCAGACCCTCTTGTTGCCTCTTATCTCAATGGCGCAGCGACTACGGTGTGGCAGCTGCAAGATGGTCACCGAATGGCAAGCGGCCATCCCGCAAGCCATCTCGTGCCAGCACTGCTTGCAATCGCCGAAGAGACAAACGCGTCTGGACAGCAGTTTCTTGAAGCGTTTGTTGCCGGATATGAAGTCGGTGCACGCCTCGGGCTTGCTATGGGTGGGCTCAATCCCCTGGTCCATGATGCAGGCACCTGGTCCACCATCGGCGCCGCCGCGGGCGCAGCGCATTTATTGACGGATGGGGATTCCGCGGCAATTGCAAGAGCCATCAATGGCTGTGCTTCGATTGTGCCCACATTTGACAACGCGACCGTCACTCAAGGCGCTGCCATTCATCATACAAACATTGCGATCGGCGCGCAAATGGCTGTGTTGGCAGGAAGAGCGGCTTTGTCCGCGCTCACTACTCTGGATGATTCTCTGCCGCGCTACTTTGGGCCAAGAGTGGCGCAAGACTTTGACATGGGCCGGATTGCTGATGGTATCGACGCTCAGGGCAAGTGGGCGCGGCATGAACTGCTAAAGGCGTATATCAAAGTGCATCCCACCTGCGCGCATCTGCATGGCCTTAATGATGCCGCGGACGCTCTTATCAAGCAGTATGCACCTGATCCATCAGCCATTGAGAAAGTCGAGATCGGTCTCTATGGCGCGGCTATGCGGTATGATGTGCACGCGCCAACTTGTGACCTGTCCATTCGCTTTAGTGCCCGTGCAAGCGCAGCCTGCGCCTTGTTGCACGGCGGGCTGGCGCTTGATACGTTTACCTTCGAAACGGTATCAAGCGCTCCGCTTCAGCACCTCATGGCTTTGATTGAGGTTCGCCATGACGCAACGTTGGACGCGCACTATCCAGCGGGCCGACCATGCCGCTTAGAGGTTTCAATGAGCGATGGACGTGTCTTAGAGGCATTCGTTAAAGAGCCACTCGGAGACTGCACAAACCCGTTATCCGACCAGCAAAAGCACGCCAAAGCGCTTACACTCCTCAAGCGCAGATATCCGCATGCTGCTGAGGTGCTCTTTGTCTTGGATGAGCTGCCTAACGCCGCCTCACTGGCAGAGCTGACAGCTCTTCTAAGGCAGCCATAGTCGTCATTGGGTGTTGATGCGTGGCTGATCAAACGGCATGAAAGATCAATGGAACGCTATCCACCAGAACGCATCGTCTGCCTGACCGAAGAGACAGTCGAGACGCTTTATCTGCTGGGCGAAGAGGCGCGGATTGTCGGTGTGTCAGGCTATGCGGTAAGGCCGCCGCAGGTGCGCAGAGAAAAGCCCCGGGTTTCTGCCTTTACGTCCGCTGACATTCCGAAGATTTTGGCACTAAAACCTGACCTTGTCCTCACATTTTCTGATCTACAAGCCGACATAGTGGCCGAGCTCATCCGTTCGGGCATTGCCGTGACGGCCTATAATCAACGCAGCATTGCTGGCATCTTGGCGATGATCCGCCATTTGGGAGCAACAGTCGGAAAGGCGGAGCGTGCAGACGCCCTTGCAGATGCCTACAGCAAGAAGCTGCAAACCCTGGCGGCGCAAAAGCGCGCAGATCCACTGCCAAAAGTCTATTTTGAAGAGTGGGACGAACCGCATATTTCGGCCATCCAATGGGTTTCTGAGCTCATTGAAGTGGCAGGTGGCCGCGATGTGTTTGCCGATGTTGCCGCCAACGGTGACGCGAAGAGCCGCATCGTCTCATCGCAGGCCGTTATCGCCGCTGTGCCGGACATCATCATCGGCTCTTGGTGCGGCAAGAAAGTACGGCCAGAGAAAATCATGACGCGGCCCGGTTGGGATGCCATTCCTGCCGTTCAAAACGAGCGCATTGTCGAGATCAAATCCCCACTGATCTTGCAGCCAGGCCCGGCGGCATTGACCGATGGCTTGGACGCGCTTGTGAAGGCGATTGCTGCGCCTCTTTGACCCGGTAAATCAAACAACCTTGTGCCCGCCAGCACGGCCCCTTAGCCTATCACAACAACACATAAGGGCAGGGACAAAAAATCGTTGATGAAGGGCAAAAACGCAGCTTTAGCAGCCTGCACCATTGGGAA
>JBCCDR010000335.1:0-3434 GCA_039030675.1 Pseudomonadota bacterium
CCTCCTCAAGGCCGAGCGGCGCTATCTGGCGGGGCAAAGCCAAGCCATTGAAGACAGCCTGGCGCCGGACAAATTTGGCCGCCAGCTGGCTGACCTCATGTCCGCTGAGCAAGATAATCTCAAACAGCAGCGCGACCTTGCTAAACAGCAGAATATGCGCACGGCCATCGCCATTCTTGGCGTCATGGCGGCGGCAGGCGCGGCCTATGGCGCAAACCGGGCCGGCAACAATGGAAATGCGGGCGCACAAACCGGTTTTCGATTGCTCACCACCGCCGCGATTGGTCTGGCCGGTTATGGAGTGTTGTCGCGGCAGACCAAGAAGGCCCAAGGCAAGATGGCGAGCGCGAATTTCCTCGCCTCCATTGCGCCCTCTCTCACCACATCACAAGAGGTGACGGTCGAGCTGGTGGAAGGCACGGAGCAAATCACCGCGGCCAACTACCCTGAGCTGCGCGAAAAGATGCTGACCTTGTATCGTACGCGCCTACGCTCCATGGATTACTCCGCTGTGCCCTGCACGTTCTCAAGCCCAGGCGTGACCACGCTTGGCACCTGGTATGGCCCTTGCGGCGAGGGCCAAGCCAGCGGCAACGGCTATGGCAGCATCGATTTAGGCGAGGCTGGCAAAATCGAATATTTCGGGGAAGCGCAAGACGGCTTTGCCGCTGGGACGGGCTATCTGATTTTAACGCAGCAAGATGGGCGCACCACGTCCTATGAAGGCACGTTCCTCGCTGGCCAGCCCCATGGCGCTGTGGAAAAGACAGAGACTGGCAAAGCGCCCAAATCCGGCGTCTATGAGAACGGCCAGCGCATCGGCCGCTTGCCAAGCGGCGTGGCTGTGCCGGATGTTTTGGCGCAAGGAGAGCTGGAAGATGCCTTTGCGCGCTAATCTCATTGCCGTCAGCGCCGCAGCGCTCTGCCTAGGCGCGGCCAGTGCCGCCGCACAGCAGCAAGAGGTCTCAACGGACGTCTATGGCCCTGCCCTTACCGCAGCGCCGGTCACGGCTGAAAGCCAATATGTCTATCTGGCGACCATCAACCACCTGCTGGAGGGCGCAACGCCGGACCTGATCAGCGCGCTCGATGCCATCAGCGAGACGGCGCTCACCAAGGATACGGCCGCGCGCAATACCGCAGACCTGGACATGCAGCTGACCAACCCCATCCTGATGCAGGCTGACCCAGCGGCAATTGTTGCGATTGGCCGCGATTTGATCAAAGCGGGCCAGGCGAATGCGCAGGACTTGGACGCGACCTTGGAGGCCATGCGCGCGGCGGACCCAAAGTTGACGGATGAACGCTTAGCGCTGGGCATTATGGAGAACGGCGTGCGCTTCCGGGCCGCGCTGATCCAAGCCTTTTATTCAACAGACGTGCGCCAACTCAGCCAAGCCGAACAGCGCGCCCTAGAAGCCTATAGCAATGCCACTTTAGAGCTGCGCGGCGGCATGGAAGTCATGCAGTTCGACATTGCGCTGGGCGAGGTAACCGACGAGGCCCTTGACCTGCAGCGCAGCGCCTTCGCCGCCTTGCAGCGCGGGATCATCGATGAAATCGACCCTTATAGCTTTGAAGAAGACGCCAAACGCGCGCGGCAAATGACAGAGCAGGCCAGGGCCAGCGTCGCGGCAGAAATGCGCAGCATGTATTTACAGCTGCTGCTGATTGCCGCCGTCATTATCAATTAATTGCCATAGTACCAAATGGGCGAGGAATAGACGCGCTCTTGGATGGTTGCAGGCGCATCGGTCGGCACTGGGGCATCATAGCGTGCTGCGTCATAGGTCGACCAACGCGGCGTTGGTATTTGCAAAACGCGCACATAGTAAAACGCATTATGCTCTGGATTGAATTCCGGATCTTGCCAAGCCACGGCTAGGTCGGAAGCGCCAATGGTGTTGGTGTAGGTGCCCGCTTCGATATCGACGCTGGACCCGACAGGGGGGGCTTGACCCGTCTCCGGATCGACCGTGCGGTCGCCCGACAAAGCCACGTCATAAATCTGCTCGCGGCGCTTGCCTGCATCATCCACCCAGCCTTTCACGACTTGCACACGGTCAAGATGCGCCCCCATCGGGTCTTTGTCTGCGCGAATGAGGAAGGTGGGGGCACTGTTTTTTTGCCCTGCTTTGGGCAGGACTGCGCCCATGGGCACGCCGCCGCTATAGCCATCTTCGGCAATGCCTGCTGCGGTCAGATCATCCCCCTCAATCGTCCAGCCAGCAAAGAAGCGCAGCGCAATGCGCGGGCCGGTGCTGGCGTAGACTTCCTTGCGGGCAATGGCATCGAAGATTTCAGCGCGCGTGTTTTCGCGTGCCCAGACGGCAATATAGCCTGCAGCATTCAGGCTGAGGTTGGGCCATAAATTGCCAGCCATCTTGTTGGTGAGGCGTTTGATGGAGGGCTCTGAATCGCGGAACTTGCCATAGAAGTTATCGCTATCAGCAGCGGCCAGCGCCGTGTGGCTGTCGGTACTGCCGATAAAGCCGAACTCATAGGGATTAACGCCAGTGCTCTCGCGGATGCTCAGACCAACGCCGAGCGCTGGGCGGGCATACTCATATTGGAACATGTCTTTTGACTTGTTGGCGTCAAAATTGATGTTGGTCTCATCCCACTTTTCAAAATCAGCGAACGGATCATTCGGCGACACATGCGGGTGCGTCTCGCCATCGCCTTTCAGCTGCGTCATTTCATAGACCGGCTCCCACCGCTTTCGGCGCGCGGCATAGTCAGCCGTGATAGGGTTGCCCTTTAAATCCGTTTCGGAAAACATGACGCCGTTGGACAGATTGCCATTGTGTGCAATAGCGAGCGCTTGGCTGCCGGTCTGCGCTTCAAAAGCGGCAAGGGCCGCCCATAAATCTTCAGGGTCATTGCTATCGATGGCCGAAAAGGGCGGTAGCTGGGCGGCCTTATCCGCGTTTTCACGGAACAGGACATTGCGGTGCAGATTGTTGCCATCGCTGATGGATGACCACTCATAGCCAAGCAAAGCGGTAAAGACGCCGGGCTCGTTATGTTCGTCAGCGATTTGCGCGAGGGACTGCCAAATGGCTTTTCGAATGCCTGCCGGAATGTCCGCTTCAGGCGTCGCATTGGACAGCGCGGCCACAAAGTCGAGAAAGGCGCCCTGCATGTCGTTCTTTTCCAGGAAGCCATTCCAGCGCGCGCCAATATCGGTGGTCAGCAGCGCCTCGCGGATGGTTTGTGTGACCGGCTCAGGGTCTCCAAGCAGGGGGGCGAGCCACGCGCGCCACCCGGTGGGTTCCGGCGTATAGGTAATCAGCCTGTCGCCGAGACTAGGATCAGACAGACCAGCGAACACGCCCATGAATTCAGCGTGATCCGTCACGCTTAGAAAATCGAGCGGCCGTGCCAACTGGGCCTGCAGGCCTGTGCTGCTGGTGACGACCTCGCCCTTGGCG
>JBCCDR010000336.1:0-3398 GCA_039030675.1 Pseudomonadota bacterium
CACGTCTGATGAGCGCAACAAGCGCTCAGGCGAGACCAAATCAAATGTGACCATATCAGCCATGGTGCGTCCTTAAGCGGCTTCAGCCGCCATTTTTTCAGCTTTGGCGACCGCGTCTTCGATGGTGCCGACCATGTAGAAGGCCGCTTCTGGCAGGTGGTCATACTCGCCAGCCACGATAGCCTTAAAGCCTTTGACGGTGTCTTCCAGCTGCACGAACACGCCTGGAAAGCCGGTGAAGATTTCGGCCACATGGAACGGTTGGCTGAGGAAGCGCTGGATTTTCCGCGCGCGGGCGACGACGAGTTTGTCGTCTTCGCTGAGTTCATCCATGCCCAGGATGGCGATGATGTCTTGCAGAGCTTTATAGCGTTGCAGAACTTCTTGGACTTCACGGGCCACCGCATAGTGCTCATCGCCCACAACGCGTGGGTCAAGCACGCGGGAGGTGGAATCGAGCGGGTCAACGGCTGGGTAAATGCCCAGCTCAGCGATTTGCCGCGATAGCACGGTGGTCGCATCCAAGTGAGCGAAGGACGTGGCCGGCGCTGGGTCGGTCAAGTCATCGGCAGGCACGTAGATGGCTTGCACGGACGTAATCGAGCCCTTCTTGGTGGAGGTAATGCGCTCTTGCAGGGCGCCCATGTCGGTGGACAGCGTTGGCTGATAACCCACAGCGGAGGGGATACGGCCAAGCAGTGCAGATACTTCAGAGCCAGCCTGCGTGAAGCGGAAGATGTTGTCGACGAAGAACAGCACGTCCTGGCCTTCCTCATCGCGGAAATGTTCCGCCATGGTCAAACCGGACAGAGCAACGCGGGCGCGGGCGCCTGGCGGCTCGTTCATTTGGCCGAAGACGAGTGCCACTTTGGAGCCTTCGGAAATGGGGTTGCCATCATCGTCTTTGGCGATAACGCCGGCGTCCAAGAATTCGTGATAGAGGTCATTGCCCTCACGCGTGCGCTCACCCACGCCAGCGAACACGGACGTACCACCATGGCCTTTGGCGATGTTGTTGATAAGCTCTTGAATGAGAACGGTTTTACCCACACCGGCGCCGCCGAACAGACCAATTTTACCGCCCTTCGCATAGGGTGCGAGCAGGTCCACGACTTTAATGCCGGTGACAAGAATTTCTTGCTCGGTGGACTGGTCAATGAATTCAGGGGCTTCAGCGTGAATAGGCGCCGTTGCTTTGGCGCCGATGGGGCCGCGTTCATCAATGGGCTCGCCCACAACGTTCATGATGCGGCCAAGCGTTTCTGGGCCAACGGGCACAGCGATAGGCTCGCCGGTGTCTTTGACTTCAGCGCCGCGGACCATGCCGTCGGTGGAGTCCATGGCGATGGTGCGCACGGTGTTCTCGCCCAAGTGCTGCGCCACTTCCAGAACCAAGCGGCGGCCGTCGACTTCGGTTTCCAGCGCGCTCATGATGGGCGGCAATTCGCCGTCAAACTGCACGTCGCACACGGCCCCGATGACCTGCGTCACGCGCCCGACTAAATTGGATTGTGCCATGGGATGTCCTTTCCCTCTTGCGGGTCTTCTTTTACAGCGCTTCCGCGCCTGAAATAATTTCGATGAGTTCTTTGGTAATGGCGGCTTGGCGCGTGCGGTTATAGGTCAGCGTCAAGGCGTCAATCATGTCGCCAGCGTTGCGTGTCGCGTTGTCCATCGCTGTCATCCGCGCGCCTTGCTCAGAGGCTGCATTTTCAAGCAGCGCTTTGAAGATTTGCACGGAGATATTGCGCGGCAGCAGGTCGGTCAAAATACCTTCCTCGCTGGGCTCATATTCATAGGACGCGCTGGAGCCGGCCTCAGCCTCCTCGCCTTGTTCAGGCAGCGGCGCAGGAATGAGTTGCTGGCCGGTTACAATCTGCACAAGCGCCGACTGGAACTTGGCAAAGAACAGGTGCGCTACGTCAAACTCCCCAGCCTCGAACATGTCGAGCACTTTTTCTGACACCATCGCCGCCTCAGAGAAGCCTACTTGCTTCACATTGGCCAGCTCAATGGTATCGAGCATTTTATCCTTATGGATCCGGCGCAGCATGATCGCGCCTTTGCGGCCCACACAGAGGATTTTGACCGTCTTACCTTGGGCAATCAGCTCTTCAATTTTAACGCGGGCGCCTTTGACGATATTGGCATTAAAGCCGCCGCACAGGCCTTTCTCAGACGTGGCGACCACCACCAAATGCACGTCATCCTTGCCCGTCCCTACCAAAAGCGGGCTGGAGGCATCGGACTGGACAACATTTTTGCCCAGCGCAGCCATGACGTTTTCCATGCGCTCCGCATAGGGGCGCGCAGCTTCCGCAGCCTCTTGCGCGCGGCGCAGCTTGGAAGCCGCCACCATCTTCATCGCCTTGGTAATCTTTTGCGTGGATTTCACGCTGGCAATGCGGTTTTTAAGGTCCTTAAGGCTTGGCACCTGTCAGGGCTCCCTTTTACGCGAAGGTTTTCACAAAGCTGTCGAGAATGCTCTTCAGCTTGGCTTCAATGTCGTCGGTCAGTTTCTGCTCTGCGCGGATGGCATCGAGCACATCTTGGTGCTTGGAGCGCATTTCCGTCATGAACTCTTGCTCAAAGCGCGTCACGTCCGTGGTTTTGATGCCATCGAGATAGCCGCGCACACCGGCAAAGATGGAGGCGACCTGCTCTTCAACAGACATTGGAGAATACTGGGCTTGCTTCAGCAGCTCCGTGAGGCGCTGACCGCGGTTCAGGAGCTTCTGCGTTGCCGCATCCAAGTCAGAGCCGAACTGCGCGAAAGCAGCCATTTCACGGTATTGGGCGAGCTCCAGCTTAATGGAGCCAGCGACCTGTTTCATGGCTTTAATCTGCGCGGCCGAGCCCACACGAGACACCGACAGACCCACGTTAATGGCGGGACGAATACCTTGATAGAACAGGTCTGTTTCCAGGAAGATCTGGCCATCGGTAATGGAAATCACGTTGGTCGGAATGTAGGCCGACACGTCGCCAGCCTGGGTTTCAATGATCGGCAGCGCCGTTAAAGAACCCGAACCATTGTCTGCATTGAGTTTAGCAGCGCGCTCGAGAAGGCGGCTGTGCAAATAGAACACGTCACCAGGATAAGCTTCACGGCCTGGCGGACGGCGCAGCAGCAAGGACATTTGGCGATAGGCCACAGCTTGCTTGGAAAGATCATCATAGACGATCACAGCATGCATGCCGTTGTCGCGGAAGAACTCGCCCATGGCAGCGCCGGTATAAGGCGCAAGATACTGCAGCGGGGCAGGTTCAGAGGCCGTCGCGGCAATCACGATGGAGTAGTCCAACGCGCCATTTTCTTCGAGCGATTTGACGATCTGCGCCACAGTGGAGCGCTTCTGACCGACGGCGACGTAGATGCAGTAGAGCTTCTTGCTCTC
>JBCCDR010000337.1:0-3397 GCA_039030675.1 Pseudomonadota bacterium
CTGGCGATTATGGCGCCGCCGCCTGAAAGCGTGCCCATCAACCAGCTCATTCCCATTCCCGGCACACCGCTGGCGCTTGAAGGCGACATTAACCCCATCGAGTTCGTCCGCACGATTGCTGTTGCGCGCATTTTGATGCCGCAGACCATGGTGCGGCTGTCTGCAGGCCGGTCCAACATGTCCAAAGAGCTGCAAGCGATGTGTTTTCTCGCCGGCGCAAACTCGATCTTTGTGTCGGACAAG
Organism: Pseudomonadota bacterium; assembly: GCA_039030675.1. Taxonomy (GTDB): domain Bacteria; phylum Pseudomonadota; class Alphaproteobacteria; order Sphingomonadales; family CAKZYD01; genus CAKZYD01. The sequence continues at coordinate 244 of JBCCDR010000337.1, forward strand.
CTCCTCACCGCAGAGAATCCTGAGCGCGATGCCGATGATGATCTGTTTGAAGACTTGGGGCTGACGGCGATGCCATTAGAGACGCCGGCACAAGAGGTAGCCGCCGAATGAGCGCAAAAACCTATGTCCTAGTGCATGGGACATGGCATGGCGGCTGGATGTGGCGCGATGTCAGCGCACTGCTGCGCGCGCAAGGCCACCGGGTGTTCACCCCAACCTGCACAGGCTGCGGCGAGCGCGAGCATCTCAGCGCGCCGGATGTCGGCCTCGACACCCACATCACCGACATCATGTCTGTGATTGAAACCGAAGAGCTGGAAGATATCATTCTGGTGGGCCACAGCTTTGCCGGCGTGACGATCACAGGGGTTGCTGACCGGATGCGCGACCGCATCAAGCAAATCGTGTTCTTCGATGCCTTGGTGCCGCGGCCAGGACGGATGAGCGGGGTGGAGCGCGATCCTGAGACCGGCGCGTTCCCAGACTCCTGGTTTGAGCGCCGCAAGAAGTTCATCGATGGCTATAAAATGGAGTTCTGGGCGGAGTATCCCATCAAGATGCTTGTGCCTGAGACGGAGACGGAGGTCATCGCCAGGCTCAAACGGCTCATCACAACCCATCCGGCTAAGCAGTGGGAAGATGTTCTTGAACTCGAAAATGGCGGCTGGGAAGGCCTCAGCCCGGCCTACATCCACTGTGTGGGCCAGGCGTTTGCCATGTCGTCTGAGAAAATGGTGGGGCCGGCACGTGGCCCAGGCTGGCGCTATATTCCAGCCGACATCCCGCGCAATGGTATGCTGACGCACCCAGAGGCTGCGCGAGATTTACTTCTTGAATTTGGCTAGCCCAGGTTTTTGCCTGGGCATCCTGCTATTCTGCGGAGATCGTGTCGACCGCAGTTTTGCCGCTGCGCTTATCAATGGCCGTCTCGTAAGAGACCTTTTGGCCTTGCTGCAGAGGGCCCATACCGCTGCGCTCTAGCGCTGTGGCGTGGACGAAGACGTCATTGCCGCCTTCTTCGGGCTCAATAAAGCCATAACCCTTTGTTTCATTGTAAAATTTGACAGTTCCTGAAGGCATCTTTGTGCTCCCTCAATTAAAAAATACAGCACCGGCACAATTGCGTTGAGCGCTGGTCGAAATCTTTTGGAGAGTCAAAACCAATCAAGCAGCTGGGCCGCTTGTATGCCTAATCATTCAGCCAAAGTTCGTGGAAGTGCATATAGTGCAGAAAATAAAAAAGCGAGCCCAATTTGTTTTCAGTTATATTTCACTGAATTGGCGCACCAAATCCGCATAGATTTTCTGCGCCAGCCGCGTTTGTTTGTCTTGCACGCCCAGCCTTTTTTGCAGCTCTTTCGACAGCTGATGCAGCTCCCATAAGGCCGTGCGCTGGTCAGCGCGGGAGACAACAGATTGGACCCAGCCCACACAGGCAATGCGCGCGCCGCGCGTGACCGGCGTGACTTCATGGAGAGCGCCGCTGGGATAGAGCACTAAATCGCCAGCGGGCAATTTATGGCGCATCTCCTGCTGGCTGTCATAGACGACCAATTCCCCGCCATCGTAGCTATCTGGCGCGCTGAGAAATAGCGTGAAGGAGAGGTCTGTGCGCATGATGCCGTCTTTGGCGGGCATCAGTGCATTGTCAAAGTGCACGCCGTAATGGCCGCCTTTTTGTGTGCGACTGATGCGCAGGGCGGACACCCTTTTCGGCAGCGCTGCAGCGCGCATGGTCATGTGGGAGCCGATGGCGATGCTCAGCTCTTGGGCCAGCTGCGCGCCGCGCGCTTCCTTCAGGTCCACCTGCTCGTTGTCTTTCACCGCGCCGGCAACCGCGCCGGCCGTGCTTTTGCCGTCAATCCAGCGCACAGTGCCCAAGGCAGTGTGCACATTTTTGCACTGTTCAGCGCTCAGCACTTTCTCAATGATCATGTCGCCACTCTCCCCCGCTTAGGTCGCGCCATCCACCCACGCTTTGACCAAATGGTGGGCAATGGCCATGCGCGGCGGTAAATGGACGTCCGCCTCCGGGTCCAAAGCCAAGCCCCGGCGCGCTTCGTCCCGCGTGATCCAGCGCGCTTCGGCCAGCTCCTCTTCATCAAGCGTGATGGTTTCATCCAGCGCTTCGGCCAGGCAGGCAATCATGATGGATTGCTCAAAAGGCCAGGCTTGGCTGGCGAGGTAGGTGACCTTACCGGCTGAGATGCCGGACTCTTCATGCAGTTCGCGCCGCACCGCTTCTTCTAAGCTCTCGCCATGTTCCAAAAAACCGGCCAGCGCTGAAAACATCTTCGGGGGAAAACGGTGTTGCCGGCCGAGCAAACACTTATCCCCGCTATGGGCAAGCATGATCACGACCGGGTCATTGCGGGGATAATACTCCACCGCGCAGCTTTCATTGCCGCATTTGCGCAAAATACCGCCGCGCTTGATGAGCGTGCGCGTCCCGCAGACCCCGCAATAGCGATTTTTAAGATGCCAGCTCATCATAGAGCGCGCATGCCCAAGAATGGCTAGGTCAGGCCCATCCATTTGCATGGCGATGGAGCGTACATCCATAAAGCTATACCCAACGTCCAAGAGGTTGTCGCGCTCTTGGTCAACAAGCTCTACAGCGAAAATGGGCTTGCCCTCGCGCAGGCCCAAAAACAGACACGTGGTGTCGTTTTCCAGTGCGACGGGAATCTCATCATATTTCAAATAGCCCAGCTCCAGCGCAGGATGTTTCAGCATAGCCGGCTGTAAATTACACAGGCCAATGAAGCGCGCGTCTGGGCTTTCGCGCTGCTCCGTCAGCCATAGGGTATCATGGCGCTCGCGCTCGCAGCGCTCTAGGCCAGACATGTTGAAAGGGATGGTGGCGCTGCGGTCCAGGGCCATCTTGGGTGTCTCCATTGCGTTTTATTTTCCCGCTTTCGCGCGCTGTGTCTTGCACTTTTCTTTCAGTTTCACAATATAGCACGTGGGAGGTCGGAGACGGGCGAGCCCTTCGCCAACCCGGTCAGGTCCGGAAGGAAGCAGCCGTAACGAATTCGGTTTGAGTCGTTTCCGCCTCCTCGTTTATACTAAAGCCTGTTTGTTCTTCCGTCCGGCAATTCCACGAACTTGCTTTCACGGTCCGTTGTTGGCTGGTCAACGAACAAGATCGGCA
>JBCCDR010000338.1:0-3382 GCA_039030675.1 Pseudomonadota bacterium
AAGACATCGCCCTTCTTCAAGAAGTCGCGGCCAGAATCCAGCGCTTCACAGGCTTCCTGCAGAGAGCCCGCGACGGTCGGAATACCAACCAACTCTTCAGGCGGCAATGCATAGAGATCTTTATCCATGGCATCGCCTGGGTCGACTTTGTTTTGAATGCCGTCAAGGCCAGCCATCATCATGGCAGAGAAGGCCAGATATGGATTGGCTGTTGGGTCAGGGAAGCGTGCTTCCAGGCGCTTGCCTTTCGGGCTCGATACATAGGGAATGCGGATGGAGGCAGAGCGGTTACGGGCGGAATACGCAAGCAGCACCGGTGCTTCAAAGCCAGGCGTTAGACGCTTGTAGCTGTTTGTGGACGCGTTGGTGAAGGCATTCAGCGCGCGCGCATGCTTGATGATGCCGCCAATGTACCACAAACACTCTTGGCTAAGATCGGCATATTTGTCGCCTGCAAAGAGAGGCTTGCCATCCTTCCAAATGGATTGGTGCGTATGCATGCCGGAGCCGTTATCGCTGGCGATTGGCTTGGGCATGAAGGTCGCTGATTTGCCGTAGCTGTGCGCCACCATGTGCGTCACATATTTATAGATCTGCACGTTATCAGCGGTTTTCAGCAGCTCAGAGAAGGTAATGCCAAGCTCGTGCTGGCTGGCGCCGACTTCGTGGTGGTGTTTATCCATGTCCAGACCCATGGCCATCATGGTGGACACCATCTCGCCGCGCATGTCTTGAGCGCTATCAACCGGCGGGACTGGGAAGTAACCGCCTTTAGCGCGCGGACGGTGCGCGTAGTTGCCTTCTTCATAGGCACGGTCTGAGTTGTAGGGACCTTCTACATCGTCGATTTTGTAGAACGCTGTGTCGTAATCGACTTTAAAGCGCACATCATCAAACACGAAGAACTCCGGCTCAGGACCAAAATAGGCCGTATCACCGATGCCTGTGAACTTCAGATACTCCTGCGCTGCGATCGCAGTGGAGCGGGGGCAGCGATTATAGCCTTCCCCAGTGCCGGGATCTTTAATGGAGCAAAAGACGATCATCGTCGGCTGCGCACAAAACGGATCCATGACGGCTGAAGCAGGGTCTGGGAACAGGATCATGTCGGATTCATTAATGGCTTTCCAGCCAGCAATCGAAGAGCCATCAAACATAATGCCTTCTTCAAACGCATCCTCATCCATGAAGCCGGATGCCATGGTCAAATGTTGCCACTTACCGCGTGGGTCTGTGAACCGGAGGTCTACCCAGGGGATATCCTCGTCTTTTAAGCGTTTGACCAAATCGCTAGCTGTCGACATTTCTGTGCGCTCCTTCCGTACTCTTTTGTTTTGAAAAGCTGGTGTGAATCAGAATTCACTGCACCATGCACAGTTTTTCAGCAGAATCAAATAGCGTCGTCGCCTTGCTCGCCGGTGCGAATACGAATGGCCTGATCAACCGGTGTCACAAAGATTTTGCCATCTCCGATACGCCCCGTGCGGGCAGCGCGGCTGATGGCCTCTAGCGCACTTTCCAAGATCGAATCCGGAACGATGACTTCGATTTTAACCTTGGGAAGAAAGTCGACGACATATTCAGCGCCGCGGTAGAGCTCTGTATGTCCTTTCTGCCGCCCAAAGCCCTTGGCTTCCAAAACGGTAATGCCCGTAATGCCTACATCGTGAAGCGCTTCTTTCACTTCATCCAGCTTAAAGGGTTTAATGATCGCTTCTATTTTTTTCACGCGTGCGCTTTCTCTCGTTTCCCCAAAATGAATCAGGCGGGGGGACAGCATAAATCATGCCAGGCCCCATAGGCTATACCACAGCACGCCTAGCCTGACCTTTTATCGCAGCCAGCCATAGGCCGATTGCAAACCTCTTGAGCATGCTGCTTACTTTTTAGGCAATCTAACCTGGCCAATCCCCCACATTGGTCATACGTGCCTTATGTCGCGATGGATATGGCCTTGACGCGCCGGTCACGCGGACCTAGACACACCGCGCTGACGGCGGGTGTAGCTCAATTGGTTAGAGCACTGGTTTGTGGTACCAGAGGCTGCGGGTTCAAGTCCCGTCACTCGCCCCATCCAACCAAACTAATCGCCAGATTTAGCCACCCTCGCTGGTCGGAGCTGGAACTCTTTGTACTTTATCCCAAATCGGCTCGCCCATTTCATCGCGCGGCACCGTCCCATAGCCTGAACTGGGATCGCTTCCATAGAGCGGCGATGTGGCGCAGCCCGCATTGACTACTGCCAAGCACAGCAGGGAAATGACCCGGATACGGGCGATAGGTGTCGAATCAACTCTCATCAGTGCGATACAGTTCTTGCGTTTCGATGCTGGCTTTGCCGCATTTGCCTGGGCATGTCAAAGGTGCAGTGCGCTCGGCTGTTGATCAAAGCCGTGTCAAAACATGTCGATGGCAATCACTCCAAAATTATTATTCACGCCAAAGGAGATGGCCGCTGTCGATGCGGCTGCCATCCATCAAGGGATTGCAGGCTATACGCTGATGGACCGGGCAGGGCTGGCCATTGCCCGGCTCTGCCAATCCCTGCGCGGCCCGGGCAGCGTCTATATTCTGTGCGGCCCGGGCAATAACGGCGGGGATGGCTATGTTGCAGCAAAATACCTGCAGGACGTGGGCTGGGAGGTGAGGCTCTGGGCGGCCTGTCCACCAGAAAAGCTTATAGGGGACGCTGGCGAGGCTGCCCAGCAATGCCCCATTGCGCCGCGCATGCTCGATAGCATGTGCAGCGACGACACACGCGCGGACATCTGCATCGATGCTCTGTTTGGGGCCGGACTTGGCCGTCCTTTAGATGGCGCGCTCGCACGGCAGCTCTTGGTTATGCTGGAGGGGGCAGACACATGCATCGCCGTTGACTTGCCATCGGGATTGTGTGGGAACACCGGACAAGTCTTAGGTGATGTATATGCTGAGACAGATCGGTGTTTTGATCACACCATCACCTTTGGGGCTCGTAAGTTTGGCCACGTCCTCTACCCAGGTAAAGCGCTCTGCGGCGAGCTTTGGATTGCTGATATTGGGCTGACGTTAGAGGCCCTGGAGGCCCATCGTTACGGCGCGCTCATCAGCGACGATGCTTTGAAGAAATCTCCAGCTGCGTTTCCAACCACGCTGACGCATAAATATAAACGCGGCCATGTCGGCGTGGTAAGCGGCGGAAACGGCAGGGCAGGGGCTGCCCGATTAGCCGCAAGTGCGGCGCTTCGGGCCGGCGCGGGGCTGGTCACTCTTATAGAGCCTGACGAAACCGGCCCTTCGCAAGACGGCGGGCTGAATGCGTTGATGCACGCGTCCATCAGCCAAGCAGAAGACTTACACGCGCTTTGCCAGGCCAGAAAGATCAGCACACTGGTCATAGGCC
>JBCCDR010000339.1:0-3371 GCA_039030675.1 Pseudomonadota bacterium
CGTCCCAAACTGACGATGCAGGGCGTCGAGGGCTTGGCTGTAGTCCACGTGCTCCTTGCCTGCCGTTATGGTCTTGATGCCGTTGCGTTTCAGGTACTCAACATGTTCGGGAGGTGTGCTCCTGGTGCACAAAGAAATGAAATCCTTCCAATACGGCTGTTCTCGCCAATAGTGCCAGCTCTTGAGTCTCCCGCGGCTATCCGGCATATAAGTGATTGAGAACTGCGCTAGCGCTTGCTTGAGCATGTCTCTCGATTGCTCCACCGAAACGCCAAACGCGCCCAAAACGTCCGTTGATCCCGATTTTGAGGAAACAGAGCGGTTGCCGTGCTTTGCCACCGGCACGCCGCCAGCGGCCAACACCAGCGCAGCAGCGGTCGATATGTTGAGTGTGTGCAGGCCATCACCGCCTGTGCCGCAAGTGTCCATAGCACCTTCAGGCGCAAGAGTTGGATCACAGCTACGGCGCAAAACACGCGCAGCCCCAAGGATCTCGTTTGTCGTTTCACCGCGCATTTTTAGGGCAATGAGAAAGGCGGTGATATCAATAGGGTCGAGCGTGCCACTCAACAACGCGTCAAAGGCGCGTTCAGCGTCATCGGCGCTAAGCTCCTCTACAGACAGCACACGCTGCTTTAGCTCTTCAAAGACCTGTGCTTGAGTCATGAAAGCGCCACATGGTCAGGAACAGCGGCAACGGAAAGGCCGCTTAAGGTCATAAAACCCGCCAAAAGGGCATGGCCTTGCTGGGTTGCAATGCTCTCTGGGTGAAATTGAACGCCGTGGATGGGCAGCGACTCATGGTGAAACCCCATAATCAGCCCAGCGTCTGTCCAGGCATTGACCTTCAAGCAGGCTGGCAGGGTGGAGCGCTCGACGATCAAGGAATGATAACGCGTCACATCAAAGCGGTCGGGCAAGCCTGCAAAAACGCCCGTATCATTATGGGCAATCGGGGAGACTTTGCCGTGCATCAGGGTCGGCGCGCGGACCACCTCGCCTCCAAAGGCTTGCCCGATAGACTGATGGCCCAAACACACGCCTATGAGCGGATGACGCGCCTTCGCGCAGGCATGCACCAGATCAAGACAAATGCCAGCCTCATTAGGGGTGCAAGGGCCAGGAGACAGCACAATAGCCTGAGAGCCCATGTCCATGGCCTCTTCAACACTCAGTGCGTCGTTTCGACGAACCGTGACGTCGGCGCCCAACTCAAAAAAATAGTGCACCAAATTGTAAGTAAAGCTGTCGTAGTTATCGATGACGAGGATCATTTTTGTGTACTAGCCGCATCTGAGCGGGCATATTTGGAACAACCCTGCTTGCGGTGCAAGCTTAACCGACCGAACCCTGTGACCATGGCTTTCTCAGCGCCACCCGATTATCGCATGTTGAGCGCGCTTTTCATCGGCGCGTTGGTCGCTGGCTTGTCCGTTCTCACCTTAAGCGTTGCCTATGGAACCCGCGATACGGGGTCAGGACAGCATCTCATCGCGCAGCGACCGACAACCGCGTCGTCCGTGCGAGTCTCTCTAGATTTGCAAAAAACCCGGCAGCCGGCGCTGAAGGGCATTTTCGGCGATGATGTGGAAACAGACACGCTGATTGAGCCGGACCGTGCGCAAATCGCTCCTGCTCTGGCGATGAAAGCGGCAACTGTGCAACCGGCAGCATTCAGAGTGCCAGACCCTGCATCTGCCGTGCCTTCAAGGCTTGGAAAAGTTGCGATTATTATCGACGATTTAGGCCATAATCACCGCCATAACACCGGCGCGCTGAGTCTGCCGCCGGCTGTTGCCTTCGCGCTTTTGCCCTACACGCGCCACTCAAAAACCCTTGCTGAGGAGGCGAGAGAGCAGGGCCATGAGCTTATCGTTCATATGCCCATGCAACCTAAAAACCCGCTGGCCGATGCTGGACCGCATGCGCTTTTCACCTCAGCAAGCGCGGACGAGTTGCGCGCTACCATCGTATGGAATTTAGAGCAATTTGAAGGCTATTACGCCGTCAACAATCACATGGGCAGCCTGTTTACTGAAAATGAGACAGCCATGCGGATCCTCTTTGAAGAGCTCGCCTCGCGCGGCCTGGCGTTTTACGATTCGCGCACGACCGCAGCCTCCTCATCAGTCGGCCTGGCAGCGTCACTGGGGGTATCGTTAGCCGAGCGCGATGTCTTTTTAGATAACCAGCAGGAAGCGATTGCCGTTGATAAACAGCTGGCAACGCTCGAGCGCCTGGCGCGCAAAAACGGCAGCGCCATCGCGATCGGACACCCCCATGCGGTGACGTTCGACCAAATCAATCTTTGGGCACAAACATTGGAGGGCAGGGGCTTGGTCTTAGTACCGCCAAGCACCATCCTGGCAGAGCGCAGAACCCCCTATTGGCGCTCCATGGTCCGGACCGTGCAAAACAACGCCGCACCAGCGACGACCACCACGTATTAATTAGCCCAGCACGCTCTGTGCGGCTGCGAGCAAGGCGGCAGCCTTATGCTCGCACTCCATCGCCTCAGCCATGGGGTCAGAATCAGCGACGATACCGGCCCCTGCTTGAACATAGAGTTTGCCAGATTTAAGCACCGCTGTGCGCAGAACAATGCAGCTATCCATATCGCCGTTCGCACCGAAATAGCCCACCGCGCCTGCATAAGGCCCGCGCGCGTCTTCTTCCAGCGCGTCGATAATCTCCATGGCGCGGACTTTTGGCGCGCCAGAGACAGTCCCAGCCGGAAAGCCCGCAAAAAGCGCGTCCGTCGTGGATTTGCTGTTGTCGAGCGTCGCTTCCACATTTGAGACGATGTGCATTACGTGGGAGTAGCGTTCGATGCTGAAGGCGTCTGTGACTTGCAACGAGTTAGGCTCGGCGATACGGCCCAAATCGTTTCTGCCAAGGTCCAGCAACATCAGGTGCTCCGCGCGCTCCTTTGCGTCGGCGAGCAGTTCTGTCTCTAGAGCACGGTCCTGCGCGTCCGTCTTGCCACGCGGGCGAGTGCCGGCGATTGGGCGCAGCGTTGCTGTACCAGCGCGCACCCGCACCAAAATCTCCGGGCTTGAGCCGATAAGGGCACCATCGCCCAGCTTTAAATGAAACAGAAACGGGGCAGGGTTGAGACGTCTGAGTGCGCGGTACAGGGAAAAGCTATCCGCGGAGAAATCCATCTCAAAGCGGCGCGATAAGACCACCTGAAAAATATCGCCCTGCGCAATCAGCTCTTTGGCCTGCTCTACTTTTGCGCAAAAGACCTCCCTCGACACCTTGACCGCGACAGGCACGTCAGGGCCCTGAGACGCCATGGACGTACGCGCCACCTCCTGCGACAGCATGGCTATGACGGCCTCAATGCGGGCCTGCGCTTGTTCATGAGC
>JBCCDR010000340.1:0-3370 GCA_039030675.1 Pseudomonadota bacterium
CCGCAGGGAGGCCGTGTGCGCGTGCAGATTGATCATAGCGAGGCGGCTGGCCAATTGGTTATATCTGTGAGCGACGATGGACCGGGTGTGCCGCTGGAGACCCATGAGCAGCTGACGCAGCGATTTTATCGCGGGGAAGCGAGCCGCACGACGCCGGGCCACGGGCTTGGCCTTGCCATGGTGCAAGCCATTGCAGACGTTCACAATGCGCAGCTGACGTTTAGCAACGGCGATGAACGACATGGCCTCAAAGGCTTAAAAGCGTCATTGGAGTTCCAAAGCTAAACCGCCAGATCCCACTTTGCGGAACATGACTTTTTTGTAATGTTCGCTCCATCTGCGCTCCATGCGGGTTGAGGCATAGCTCCTTTCACAAACACGAAAGGAGCCACCATGGACCTGCTAGATCGCTTCCGCGCTTTCTATGCCTCGCTCGGGCGAGGAGACCTTAGCGGACTAAACACCGTCTATAGCCAAGACGTATCTTTCATTGACCCTGTTGGGACACACCAAGGCCTGCGCCAGCTCGAAGCTTATTTTCAGGCTTTGCTCGATGGATGCGCCGCCTGCCAGTTCAAAATTCGCGGCCTGCGCGAGACGGGCGAGACAGCCTTTGTGGAGTGGACCATGTCCTTTGCCCACAAACGCCTCAAAGCCGGCCAGGACATTCATGTCGATGGCTTTTCGATCCTGTCGATAGCCAACGGCAAGGTCGATATGCAGCGCGACTATTATGACATGGGCGCGATGATTTATGAGCATGTGCCTGTCGTGGGACGGATCGTGCGGGCGCTACGCGGGAGGCTCGGCCGATGAAAACCATGCTCATTACAGGCGCGACGTCTGGTATTGGCGAGGCGACTGTCAAAGCAGCCGCGGAACAAGGCTACCGGGTTATCGCCTGCGGCCGCAACGCCGATAAGCTGAAACAACTTGCCGCTAGCAGCCCCTCTATCACAACCCTTGCATTCGACGTGACCGACCTGGACGCATGCAAAGACGCGCTTGCCGGCCTCTCGCCAGACATAACCGTCTTAAATGCTGGCGTTTGCGAATATGTCGACATCGACAGCTGGGATTCGCAGATGTTTCGGCGCGTGTTCGATGCCAATTTCTTTGGGGTCGTGCATTGTTTAGAGGCCATGCTGCCCACCCTGCAATCGGGGCAGCAGCTGCTGATTGTTGACAGCCTTGCACGGCTCCTCCCGTTCACGCGCAGCCAGGCCTATGGCGCCAGCAAGGCCGCTTTGTTCTATCTGTCGAAAACCTTGGATGTGGACCTGCGCGGCCGAGGCGTGCGTGTCCAAACCGTCTCGCCAGGTTTTGTCAAAACCCCGCTCACAGACAAGAATGACTTCAAAATGCCGCTCCGGATTAGCCCGGACCAGGCCGCTGACGCCATTCTGCGTGCTGCCGCGCGCGGCACGCGCACGGGGTATTTCCCAGCCGTCTTCGCATCAATCATTCGCGCTCTGTCTGCCCTTCCGGTCAGCGCTCAATTGGCGCTGTGCCGCACCATGAGGAACGCATCATGACACATGTTCACACACAATCTGGATACCCAAAGCTCCTCAATTTCGTGCTGTTTCAAGCCATTTGGTTTGGCTGCATTCTTTGGCGCGATGCCTTTGAACCCATTGCGTTCGCCCTCATCGCGTTGCACCTGTTGCTATGCCGCAATCGCACCACAGAGTTAGGGTTGATGCTGTCATGCGGGCTCTTTGGCATCGCCATCGACAGCGCCCTCTCTATCGCCGGCGTCTTTGAGTTTGCTGACGCACAGCGCCTGTTGCCGGTTCCGCTGTGGCTCATGGCCATCTGGTTTGGCTTTGCCGCCACACTGCGCCATGGATTGCAGTTTTTCGTCGCGCGCGCCTTCATCTTGCTGCCGCTCGCAGCGATTGGCGCACCGCTCAACTATCTTGCTGCTGAGCGATTTGGCGCCGTGGTCTTTCCATTAGGCGGTACGCAAACAGCGATCCTTGTCTCTGCGGTCTGGGTGCTGATCAGTGTGAAGTTCGTCATCTCGGCGCGCTTCTTCGACAAACTCGACGGCCGCTTTCCGCATCCCTCCACGCAAACCAGCGGCCTCTAAGCCGCCAGATCATTTCAAATTAGAAGGACGAAATCTCATGAAAATTTCAATGCTCATCATGGTAATAGCCACAGTCGTCTATGCCACGCTCAATGTCACTGCCAGCGCCAACACACCGCAGCAGCGCGCCTACATCCCCAATCAAGAAAAGGTCGGGGAAGCCAGATACAAGGTGCTGTTTTGGAAGGTCTTTGACGCCACGCTTTACGCACCTGACGGGACGTACAATCGCGATGAACCGTTTGTGCTTGCACTCTCTTATCTGCGGAAAATCCGCGGCGAGCAAATTGTCGAGCGCTCGATTTCAGAGATCGCGCAGCAAGGCAAAGCGTCAACCGATGAGCTGGCACAATGGCGCGATCAACTCTTGGACATTATTCCTGACGTCGACAAATCTTCAACCATCAGCGGCGTGCGGACAGCGCAGGGCACGACCGAATTCTTCTTAAATGGCAGCCCAATTGGGACTGTAAGCGACGTGCGCTTCACACCGCTCTTTTTTGACATCTGGTTGGGCGAGGGCTCGGCCAACGCCAAGTTCCGCAAAGATCTTTTGGAGGGTTAGACGATGCATACCATCTTTAAAATACTCACCGTGTGTGGCGCTCTGCTGAGCTTGAGCGCGTGCGCGTCACTGTCCATCGACGGACCGGACTATACCAGCGTTCAACCCACGTTTGTCCTTGAGGAGTTCTTTGATGGTGACGTGAAAGCCTGGGGCATCGTCCAAGACCGCTCTGGTGAGGTCATTCAGCGCTTTGAAGTCGATATTGCTGGCTCTGTGAGCGACGGCGTCCTCACTCTGGATGAGACATTCCGCTACGGCCTGGGGTCAGGCGTTGAAAAGCGGATCTGGACCATCAACGTCGGCGACGGCAAAACCTATACAGGCAGCGCTGGCGACATCGTCGGTCAAGCTGACGGCCAATCCTTCGGCAATGCGTTCTTCTGGGGCTATGAGATGGACCTGCCCGTTGGCAACTCCAAACGCCGCGTGAAATTTGCAGACTGGATATGGGCCTTCGATGAGAACACCATCGTCAACAGGTCATATATCCAAAAGTTCGGCATCACCTTTGCTGAAGTGACAATCTTCATGCGCAAAGATTAAGCCACTGCAAAGGCGGCGTGCCTACTCACATCACGGCAGGCCGCCTTCAAATCAAAGCCTCACGCACCCCATTCGCGAGCGTTCCGCACTTTTAAACATTCGCTTGCCTTTCCAGTTTTACCTACATAGATTGTAGTACAATAAATATACTACAGGGAAGAAAG
>JBCCDR010000341.1:0-3360 GCA_039030675.1 Pseudomonadota bacterium
CCGGATTTGGATCGATGTAAACGATGCGGCGGTCAACTTCCCGGTTTGCTGAGCGGTTTTGGACAGCTTTAATCGCAAGCGCCAAGGGCTTGTTCATCAGCACGCTGCCATCAATGAAGGCGGCATCCGCGATATCCTCGCCCTGGGCAAGCAGGGCTTGGAAGCTGCGGTTGATAAACGTCTGTCGCTGCGGCCACGCTTTACCGCGGGCCTTCAAAACCGCATCCATCTCCCCAATCTGAAACGGCGGAAAAGCGCCAGGAAAACTCGAGGTAGCACGGGCTGCAAAGGCCAAGGCTGGCACATCTGCTTCTGTCATTTGCGACGCAATACGCCCATCGGCTGTTTGCAAATGCCGAAAGGATAAGATGTGGCGGTGCTCGCGCTCTACAATGACAGGCGGATCATGCAAGCTAAGGAGCTGCCGATGGCCCCAGAAATCAGTGTTGGTGACAAACAGGTCTAGCGCGTGACCTGCAGGCATGAGCGACGAGGGTGACTGCGGGTCCGGCCCCATGGAGGCAAGACCGTCAAGCATCATACGGGTCATCCGCTCGCCAGAGAATGGCGGCTGAAACCAGCGAGAGCGCGTCAATAGGGAGAGCTTCTGGCGCACCTCAAGCGAGCGCGCCGCATCGCTAGCGACTTGGCCAAGGCTTTTACGTTGCCACCAGCCGACAAAGGACAGCATCGGCCGCATGAAGGGTTTGCTCCACGCTCTGGCTTTGCCCTTCGGGTCTAGCAGCTCGGTAACGTCGCCAAGCTCAAGCCACAGTTTGCGGTGCGACTCCAGCGGCAAATCAAAGGCCAAGGCCCGTGACAGCATGATGCCATTGATGCCTCCAGCCGACGCTCCGGCAATGATGTCGACAACAACGCGCAAGTCGACGCTGTCATGGATCGTCTCAAGCAGCGTTTCATAAATGTATTGCGACGGGCTATCGGACCTACCGGTAATCTGATCTTTCACCGTTTTGGAGGCTCGGACAAGCGCCAGCACCTCGCGTGACACCCCGTGCATGTAGACAGCGAGAGACACGCCGCCATAACACACCAGCGCCATGCGCAGCTCTAAAGAGCGGCGACGCTTCTCACCCGGCGTGCTATCTTGTTGAGATGCCATGAAATCAGGGTGTTACGGGCAGCAACGACAACTAGGGCCGGGCCTATTCCTCTGGGAATAAGTCAGGCACGGAAAAATACCGTTCACCGGTGTCATAGTTGAACCCGAGAACCTTTGCGCCAGGCGCGAGCGACGGCAGAGTCTGCGCAATAGCTGCGAGCGTTGCGCCAGAGGATATGCCCACCAGCATCCCCTCTTCCCGCGCTGCACGGCGCGCCATCTCCTTGGCGTCGTCAGGCGCGACTTGGACGACATCATCCATCAAAGACAGGTCCATGACATCCGGCACAAAGCCGGCGCCGATGCCTTGAATCGGGTGCGGCCCAGGCGCGCCGCCAGACAGCACTGGGGATGCTGCGGGCTCGACGGCAATTACTCTAAGGTCCGGCCACTTGTCTTTCAGAGCCTGCGCACAGCCGGTGATGTGCCCGCCTGTCCCAACGCCTGTGATAATCGCGTCCAATCCATCAGGAAAATCGCGTTCAATTTCCATCGCGCTCGTCGTGCGGTGGATGGCTGCATTGGCTGGGTTTTTAAATTGCTGCGGCATCCACGCGCCTGGCGTTTCCTCAATCAACGCTTCAGCTTTCGCGATGGCACCGGGCATGCCCTTCTCGCGCGGCGTTAAGACAAACTCAGCGCCATAGGCCAGCATCAAACGGCGCCGTTCAATCGACATGGACTCCGGCATCACCAGAACCAGACGATACCCCTTCACAGCCGCCACCATGGAAAGCCCGACACCCGTGTTGCCAGAAGTTGGCTCAATGATGGTACCGCCGGGCTTGAGCTGGCCAGAGGCTTCAGCGTCTTCAATCATCGCGAGGGCAATGCGGTCTTTGATAGAGCCACCGGGATTGGCCCGCTCTTGTTTGATCCACACCTGGGCATCGTCCCCAAACAAGCGCTGCATCTTCACGTGCGGCGTGTCCCCAATCATCTCGAGCATTGAATTCAGTGGCATCTGAGCCCCCTTCTTTCCCCAATAGGATGGTCACAATGGCAAGCCTGCAGCGCCTTGCCAAGAGCGCTGTGCCTTGGCAAAGCAAGCGCGATCGCTTTACGTCCCTTAATCATCAGGATTTGCCATGCCGAAAGACAGCAATCGCCCGATTCAGATACTCGGAGCTGGAAAATACCTGCAACTGGTCAAACGAGACCATTGGGAGTGGGCGCAAAGGCCGAGCGCCCACGATGCGGCGGTGATTATCGCGACAGATGAACAAGGAAACCTCATTCTTGTGGAGCAATATCGCTATCCTTTGGATGCACGCACGATTGAACTGCCAGCAGGGCTTATAGGAGATGAGCCGGACCATTCTGGTGAAGAGACCTTAGCGGCGGCGCGCAGAGAGCTTGAAGAAGAGACGGGGTATCAAAGTGATGACTGGCAGATCTTAGGTCGCTACGCATCCTCTGCTGGAATGACGTCGGAGGCGCCGGTTTTGGTTCAAGCGCGCGGCTGCGTGAAGGTTGGCGATGGCGGCGGCGTGGACGGTGAAGACATTACTGTCCATCTTCTAGCGCCGAATAATGCTAGCTCTTGGCTACATGACAAACGTTCGAATGGCTATATCATCGACGTCCGTGTTCTTGTTGGAATGGCTATGCAACACGGATTTAAGTTATGAATACAATTAAAAACATACAAATAAATATAAAAACAGATATTTTATAATCTAATTGGACTAATCGCTTTGTTTTCCGCTATAGTCATCCGAATTGTTAACGGAACGTATACAACAATACGGCTGATCATGCAGAGAGCTTCTAATTCTCTCAGCCACTTGCTCAGCCGGCTGCTGCATAGGAGCCAATCGCCATGCCTATTCGCGCAGATTTTATAGATGATGGCGAAACTGAGGGAAATAGTGTGAGCTATATAGACCGGGATGCAGCAATCCCTGCAGAAGTGCTGGACGCAGTTAAAACCTTAATTGAGTGGGCAGGCGAAGATCCAGATAGGGAGGGCCTTTTGGACACCCCTGGGCGGGTTGCAAGAGCATATAAAGAGTATTTTCGCGGGTATGATGAAGACCCAACATTACACCTCAAGCGCACGTTTTCGGAAGTTGGCGGATATGATGAATTGGTGCTGCTGCGTGATATCCCGTTTATCAGTCACTGTGAGCACCACTTAGCGGCCATCGTCGGCAAAGCTCATGTTGCCTACCTGCCTGAGAGCCGTGTGGTTGGCATCTCAAAGCTGGCGCGGGTGGTCCATGGATATGCACGGC
>JBCCDR010000342.1:0-3358 GCA_039030675.1 Pseudomonadota bacterium
ATGCTCAAAAAGGATCTCCTGATTGCAGCTGTTGAGGCCAAGACACGGCCCGTGGCGATTACCGATCTCAATGGCGCGCTCGTTTGCGCAAACTCTGCCTATGGGCGCTTGCTTGGTGGGTTCCCCTCGCCAAACTCGCTGCCGGAGAGCGATGAAGAGCGCAATGCCGTTCTCGAGGCGAGCCGCACAGCACGTGTCTGCGGCCGCGGCAGCACGCAGATTCAGCGGCGCACTGACAAAGGCACGCAGCCGCTCGACGTGACCGTCCGGCGCTCTAAGCAGATTGAAAACTATCTGGTGTGGGACGTGGAAGGCGCTGGCCAGGAAGCACGCATCCAAAAGGCGCTTGATTTGTATGACTCAGGTCTGGGCACCTGGCTGGAGGCTTTAGAAACTGGCCTGATCGTGGCGGATGATAATGGCGCCATTCGCTCCATCAGCCCCGTCTTGTCCCAATGGCTGGGCGGCCTGACCAAACCCCATGGTGACTATGCGCTGGCCGACTTTCTGCCGACATTGGAAGGTTACACCAATCTCCTTGATGGCTCTGGCAAAGCAATTGGCGAAGTCAGCGTCACAGTCGTCCCATTGGGCGGCGAAGGAGATGCTGCCGCCGGCACACTTTATTTCATTCAGAAGCGCAGCCAACCGCAAGGCGCGTCCGCACACATTTCCGACGTTGCTCAAGCTGTGTTCAATGATGCGCCTGTGGGTATGGCCGTGGTTGATGAAAACGGCGATTTTCTGCGCACAAACAAGGCTATACGACAGCTTGTTAAAGCATCAGATCGTGCGTCCTTTGAGAACTTGTATAGCGTTTTCTCTGGCGACAATCTCGCGACAGTTCAGCGCTATATGCGCGCCGTGGCGAAAGGCGAGCGTGTGCAAGACACGCTTGAGGCGCGTTTAGACGGCGGTGACGAAGCCGTCATCCGCCTGACCACGCATTTGCTCGATAAAGACAGAGGCGAGGTGCTCTTGTTCGTCAATGATGCGACCGAGCAAAAGAGCCTTGAGCGCCAGTTTGCCCAGGCGCAGAAGATGCAGGCTGTGGGCCAACTGGCAGGCGGGATCGCGCACGATTTCAATAATATCCTCACGGCCATCATCGGCTTTTGTGATTTGCTTTTGGTGCGCCATAGCGCCGGCGATCCCTCCTTTGCTGACATCATGCAGATCAAGCAGAACGCCAACCGCGCTGCTAATCTGGTGCGCCAATTGCTGGCCTTCTCGCGCCAGCAAACGCTCATGCCGAAGGTGCTCAATATCACCGATGTGCTGGCGGAACTCTCCAACCTGATTCGCCGTCTGATTGGTGAGAATATCTCGCTGCAAATGGTCCATGGCCGCGACCTTGGCCAGCTTCTCGTTGACCAAGGGCAGCTCGAACAAGTCATCGTCAACCTGGCCGTCAACGCCCGCGATGCCATGGACGGGGGTGGGGACCTCACCATCATCACCAGCATGGAAACAGCCGAAGAAGTCGCCAAGCTCGGCCATGATTTCATGCACAATCAAGACTATATCCGCCTGGTCGTGAGCGACACCGGCCACGGCATTGAAAAAGAAAACCTCAACAAGATTTTTGAACCCTTCTTCACGACCAAAGAGACCGGCAAGGGCACTGGTCTCGGCCTGTCCACGGTGTATGGGATCGTCAAGCAGACGGGCGGGTTCATTTTTGCCGAATCAGAAATCGGGGAGGGTGCGAGCTTCATCATTTACCTGCCGGTGCATGAGCATTCGGACGTGGATGAAAAACCTAGCAGTGCCGAGCCGCCCAAAGACGCGCCGCCAGTGGCAGACTATTGGGGCCAAGGCACAATCATGCTCGTTGAGGATGAAGACGCTGTGCGCACATTTGCCTCCCGCGCGCTTGGCAAGAAAGGCTACCACGTCGTCGCTGCAAGTTCGGGGCAGGAAGCGCTGGATTTGTTTGAGGAGGGTCTGGCGATCGACCTTCTCATTACCGATGTTGTCATGCCCCAGATGGACGGCCCAACGCTGGTCCAGCATGTGCGAGAGGCGCATCCGGAGCTGCACGTCATCTTCATCTCCGGCTATGCGCAGGACGGGATTGGCGTTGCGGAAGGCCTTGATAAAATTGATTTTCTGCCCAAACCCTTCTCGCTAACGCAGCTGGCAGAAGCCGTGAAAGCTGCCATGCCCCTAAGCGCCGACGATAGCGCCTCTACACCGTCTTAACCGCGCCCCAAAAGGGCTGCTCTACAGGTAAGGAACATTTGTTCTTGCCTATGAGAACAAAACATGTACTCTAAACGCCATTGCAGTTCACAGCGGACTGCAGTAGCCAGAGGAGCACATCGCAATGCCAGCATCACTGAAAGTCGTAGAGCAAGACGGTATGGACAAACAGCGCGCCCTAGACGCCGCCCTTTCGCAAATCGACCGCGCCTTTGGTAAAGGCTCCGTCATGAAGCTCGGCCAGCGCGGCTCTTCAGTGGATATCGAAGCGATTTCGACCGGGTCTTTAGGCCTTGATATCGCGCTTGGCATTGGCGGCCTGCCAAGGGGCCGGATCATTGAAGTCTATGGGCCCGAAAGCTCTGGTAAGACCACGCTGGCACTGCATTGTGTGGCTGAAGCGCAAAAAAGCGGCGGTGTGGCGGCTTTTGTGGATGCTGAGCATGCGCTTGATCCTGGTTACGCAAAGAAATTGGGCGTTGATGTTGACGAGCTTCTCATCTCGCAGCCCGATACGGGCGAACAGGCGCTGGAAATTGCAGACACCTTGGTGCGGTCCGGCGCTATCGATATTCTGGTTATTGATTCCGTTGCGGCCTTAACCCCGCGTGCTGAGCTTGAAGGGGAAATGGGCGACAGCCATGTGGGGCTGCAGGCGCGGCTCATGAGCCAAGCACTGCGCAAGCTGACAGGCTCGATTTCCAAATCAAAATGCATGGTCATTTTCATCAACCAGATCCGCATGAAGATTGGTGTGATGTATGGCAACCCTGAGACGACGACCGGCGGTAACGCCCTGAAGTTCTACGCATCCGTCCGCATGGAGATTCGCCGCACGGGCGCGATTAAGGACAAGGACGAGATTATTGGCAACTCGACCCGGGTGAAGGTCGTTAAGAACAAAGTTGCCCCGCCTTTCCGCCAGGTGGAGTTTGATATAATGTATGGCGAAGGCGTGTCTAAGACCGGCGAGATCCTTGATTTAGGCGTCCGCGCTGACGTTGTAGAGAAATCTGGGTCTTGGTATTCCTATGATAGCCAGCGCATTGGCCAGGGCCGCGAGAATGCCAAACGGTTCCTGATTGAAAACCCCGATATCGCGCAGACGATTGAGCATACGATCCGCAAATCGGCAGGGCTCGTGAACGAGACC